>DATGWB010000102.1:0-5542 GCA_035299725.1 Thermoplasmata archaeon | reverse complement strand
CTTCCGAACCGCGAAGGGAATCAAGGCGATCCTCCTCGCGCCGGCCGTGCACCCGGGCCCGATGGGATTCGTCAGCGGGAGCGATCTTCCGTCGAAAATCGCGCGGGGCCTCACGGACCTGACGCCGAACGTGCTGGTGGCGCACGGCCCCACGACCCACGACGAGAACCCCGCGACGAGCGCGGAGGTGAAGAAGGTCCCCGAGGCCGTCCGCGAGATGGTCGCGGCCGCCGCCTTCGGCTCGAAGGTCGGAAGTGCGCGCCGAGTCACGTATGCGAGGGCGAGTGCTCTCGCGCAGGCCTTCGGAGATGTCGTGATGATCGTCGCTTCGTTCGCGCCGAACCCGACGGACGACATCGACAGCGCGACCGGCCACGCCGCCGTCCAGGAGGCTCGACTCGTGGGAGCTCAGGATGCGATCTTCGTCGACGCACACAACTGCCACGAACCGGGCGTCGGCCTCACGCTCTTTGGGAGCGAACGGAGTCACGAGATCATCCAGGCGGCGAAGGCGGCCACCCAAGCGGCCCTCAACGCGCCCAAAGACCGAGCGCGGGTGGGCTACGCCGCACGACGCGGCTTTGCGACCCCGGACCAGGGCATCGGCGCGCGCGGTATCGAAGCCCTCGTGGTCGAGACAGGCGGCGTGCGGACGGCCTACGTCCTGTTCGACGGGAACAACATGGTCCCCGGGATTCGAGACGAGATCCGATTACGCCTCGCCGGACTCGTCCAGGAGTCCGAGGCGATGACAAGCGACAATCACTCCGTGAATCTGTCGATGGACGGATTCAACGCGGTCGGCGCGGCCCTGGATCAACAGACGATCCTCGCGCAGGCGGAAGGGGCGGTCCGAGAGGCCATGGCGAACCTCGAAGAAGCGGAGGTGGCGGCGTTCGCGAGCGAGATCGCAAACTTCCGGATCTTCGGACCGCAGTCCGCCTCCCGATTGACGACGTCGATCAATTCGACGATGGCGGTCCTCCGTCCCGCGCTGTACGTCACGCTCAGCGGCGCGATTGCCCTGGGCGCACTCGTCATCGTGCTGTTCTAGTCGAGATCCAATGTTCTAGACGAGATCCAAGAACCACCGATGGATTCGCAGGTCCCCGCTCAATTCCGGATGGAATGCGGACGCGATCAGATGTCCTTGGCGGGCCAGGACGATCCGGTCCTTGTACCGCGAGCTGGGCGTGCATCCGCCCCAGGTCCGGAGGATTGCCGGTGCGCGGATGAAAACGCAGTGGAACGGGGAGTCGAGTCCGGTGACCTCGAGGTCGGCCTCGAACGACTCGCGCTGGCGGCCGAACGCGTTGCGATCCACTGCCATGTCCATGAGCCCAAGGAGCCGAGTCTTCGTCTTCTCCGCCTGGCTCCCCGCGTCCTTCGAGAGGAGGATGCACCCGGCGCACGTGCCCATGATGGGCATTCCCTCTTCACTCGCGCGGCGAACGATCTCGTCGAAGAGCCCGAGCTTCACGAGTAGCTTCGAAATGGTCGTGCTTTCCCCGCCGGGAATCGTGAGGCCATCGACGCGCGCAAGATCCATTGGCCGGCGGACCGCGATCGCCTCGCCCTCCTTGCCGTAATCCTTCATCGCCCGGGCGACTGCATCGACGTGTTCGCTCACGTCGCCTTGGACGCCGATGACGCCAATCCGCATTCAATGGACCTACGGCGGCGTCCGATAAAAACCATTTCGACTCGGATTTCCCGATCAACGCGGCGGGCACCGGTTCAGCTGTTCTCTTGTTCGGGATCCCGATGGGTCCGGAACAGTTCCTGCAGGATCTCCGCGAACGCATCGGAATCGAGGAGCCCGAGGCGCTGGCTTGCGACGCTGCTGATGACGACGTCATCGCCGGCGTGCGGCGACTCCCGCGGACGGAACACGTCGTCGCCTTCGGGGAACACCGCCTCGCCCATGGGGGACCGCCGCAGCGCTTCCGGATGGCGTTCGTCCAGAGGGACGACCTCGAAGAATCGATCGAGGAGGAGGGGCCGCCGCACACGACCGAGCACCGTAACGCGGACGCGATCGGTCGACGGATCGAGCGAGGTGTTCGTCTCGAGGGCCTCGCGGTTGATGCCGACCTGGAATGGCTCCAGCTCGACGGACATGCCGCCGAACGGCGTCACGTACCAGTGTCGCAGCGTCTCGACCGGGAAGGTGGGCGCGGGGTTTCCGGGCGCACCGCGTTTGCGTTGCACCGACGAAAAATCGTCCGCGCCGGTATTTGTAATCTGAGTCTCGAAAATCCGACTTGAGAGCACTTCGTCATCGCGTCGTCCCTCCATCGAAACCGCGCTCGATACCCTTATCTACGACACGGATGTACGCAGAAATCAAGAGGGACCTTCACGGCCATCGGATTCGTCCTGATCGACATCGAACCGACGCGGGAAAAGGAAGTCTACCAGAAGCTCCTGAAGATCAAGGACATCGTCGAGCTCTATCCGCTGTTCGGGGAGTACGACCTGATCGCGAAGGTCGAAGCCGATTCGTACGATGCGATCGGGAAAGTGGTCGTCTCGAAGATTCGGTCGATCGCAGGCGTGAAGGCGACGAAGACGCTCGCCCGTGTGGCGTTCTGACCCCGCATCACGGCGGGACCGAGAGGGGTCACTTGCCGTCGGAGGTCCCGGTGCGGTGGCGGGCGACGGCCCGGTCCACCCATCCATGATCGCCCCAGAGCGCACGATACGCGAGGATCGCGAGGATCCCGACGACCAGCATCGCGAGTACTGCGAAGAAGATGACCACCGAAGGGTCGAATGTCGGTGGCGCGCCACTCGGCAGCCAGGAAAACTCCATCTGGAGCGGAACGAATAGGAGCAGTCCGAGGATCCCGATCCCGAACAGATATCGAAGGAACTCTCGAAGCGTCCACTCGTACCACCCCGCCTTCGTATGCCGGTCGACGCTCGATCGGACGCGGTCCGCCGCGGAGCGGCTTCGAATGTCGTGTCTACGGGGATCCGGCTCGGTGGGAGTCATTTGGTCGAGTCATGCCCGCCTTCGATAAGGACCCTTGCGGTCTTCGATTCCTTCGATAGCGGCCAGGCATGCCGCCCGGATTGTCCGACCACAAACGTACGTTTTTGTTACGACGGTTCCACGATCCGCGCGAACCACGTTTCAATTGTGCGCCAAAACACGCTAATACAGGCGCTCATATGCCCAGGACAGGGTAGGAGGGGAAGGATGGAATCATCCGGGTCTTCCGCGCCGGAGGCGCAGCCGCTCGTCGAACCGAAGAAGCGCGGGGGGTCGCGGGCGCTCGTTGCTGTTCTCGTCGTGATCATCGTCGTGCTCGCGGGCGCGCTCGCGTATGTGAGTTACAAACTGCTCTCAACACCGACTCCCGCGCCAACGGGCGGCGGCGGAACATTCTCCGTCCAGTCCCTGCAGCCCACAGGCGTCCAAGGACAGCCGCTGAAGTTCGTCGTTTCGAACCTGAAATCCGGCGCCAAGGCGCGAGTCTATTTCGGCGACGGCCAACTTCTTGAGACCAGTGATTCGACGTTTAACTATTCGTACAGTACTCCTGGAAATTACCTCGTTTGGGTCCAGCAGTTCTATCCTTCCAACGGAACGATCGCGAATGACTTTGCGAGCAAGCTGTTCAAGGTCACGATCGTCCCGAACATCCCGTTCCAGCTCGGTCAGTTCGTCTCCGTTCCCGCGATCTACTTCAACACAACCGTGAATCCGTCGGCACCGGTCACCGCAGTGAATTCGGCAATCTCCGTTTATGGCAACTACACCGAGATTTCCCAGCTCCTCTCCAAACAGACGAGTCACCACGACAACACGACGAACATCACCGACACGGAGACGGTGAGCGTCGCGGTCGATCACTACGACTGGGACTTCGGCAACGGGCAGACCCTGACCGTCCCCGCGGACCCCGCCACCTCCTACCCGGCGACGAATCCGATTGCCGTCACGTACCGGTCTGCCGGCCTCTACTCGGCCACGCTCACCCTAGCCACCGTCGAGACCCTGACCACGCAAATCTACAACGGAACGTCGAATATCACGATCACGCACACGGACACGATCAACTCGTACAGCGTGACCATCGGAGCGTCCATCGCCGCGGGCAGCTTCGGCATTGCCAAACTCAACAACGTCGTGCCGGCCCCCGGAGTCATCACGGAGATCGTCAACTCGCCGGGCGGGCCGTTCTCGTTCGATCCAGAAATCGACTATGAGACGACTGGTTTCGAGGTCGTCGTGAACACGCAGGCCACCCTGATCTTCTACAACGCAAGTAGCACGACGGAATGGTTCCCGTACCTGGCCTCCGAGATTCCGACTGTCGCCAATGGCGAGGTCACGGGCAACTTCACGACCTACGCATTCCACATTCGACCGAATGTCGCATTCTCGAACGGGGACCCGATCACCGCCTACGACGTCTGGTATTCAACGATCCGTTCGATGCTCTTCCAGGGAGGCGCCCCTGGGACCGCGGATTGGATCATCGCACAGTACTTGGTTCCTCGGAACGCACCGCCTTTCTTCTCGCCATTCGTTCCCATCGTGAACGCCACGAACAAGGCGGCGGCCTTTGCCGCGATCAACCGTGGTGTCACGTACGACAACAACACCAACACCGTGACGTTCCACCTGGTGAATCCGACCCCGCCATCGCTGTTCTTCACGGCGGTCTCCGACCCGCTGGGGATGGGCGTCTTGGATGCTGCCTGGCTAAAGACGGTGGGCGCCGACATCACGTTCACCGCGGACGGCTTCCTGGCGTATCAACTCCAATCCCAGGAAGGAAACTACAACGTCCAGGTCCAGCTGCATCCGGTGGCGTCGGGACCGTTTGAAATCAACACGTACGTGCCGAGCACCGCCGTCGTCTTGACGCCGAACCCGTACTTCCCCGGGATTCCGAATATCCCGGTCCAGACCAACACAATCATCCTCGAATGGGTTTCGTCTCCGGCGGTCGCGTATCAACTGTACGTAAGCGGGCAAGGGGACATTGTGACGCTCTTGCCGCCTCCGTACTTCCAACAGCTGAACCGGACGCTGGTGCCAGCCGGTCAGACGACGATCTACGGTCCGTTCCCGTCGATCACGGAGTTCTTCGACGTGTTCAACGTGAATATCGCGACCTCGCTCATCCCGACGGCGATCGGCCCCGGATACAGCATCCCATCCGACTATTTCGCAAACCCGCTCGTCCGCGCGGCGTTCGCGTATGCGTTCAACTATAGCAACTACGTGAACCGGATCTTGGGCAACGCGATCTACGGGTTCAACTTCGGCAGCCCGTACTGTGGCGTCATCGTGAAGGGCTTGCCGTACTACGTCCCGCCGAGTAGCCTCGTCGGCTGTCCCAACTATGACCTCGTGCGGGCGGAAGCCCTTCTGAACCAATCAGGGATGTACAACCAGGTGGTGAACTTCCCGATCATCATCCCGACCGGGGACACCACGGACTTCACGTCCTCGCTCGTCTTTGCTGCCGCCCTCAAGGCGATTGACCCGAACATCGTGATGTCACCGGTGTTCCTCGACTTC
>DATGWB010000101.1:0-16286 GCA_035299725.1 Thermoplasmata archaeon | reverse complement strand
CGCGTGAGGGGACTGGTGCTGCTGGTCGGGAGCTTCCTCGCCCTTCGGGTTGAAGCTCTGACCGCATCCGCAGGTCGACCAGTTGTTCGGGTTGCTCACGAGGAAGCCGCTGCCCGCGACGCTCTCGGCATAGTCCACGCTTGAGCCGTCGAGGTACTCCTTGCTGTTGCCGTCGACGAGGACCTTGAGTCCGTGGACCTGGACGACCTCGTCGTCCTCATGGATCTTCCGGTCGAGCGCGAGGCCGTAGCGGAAGCCGGAGCAGCCGCCGCCCGCGACGTACATCCGGAGATAGGTGTCTTCGATCGAGCCCAGCGGCTGGCCGGTCTCCGGATCGGACCTCTGGATGAGCTCCTTGACTTTGTTCGCTGCGGTTTCCGTCAGGGTGACCTGAATCATTGCACTACCCCGCAACTCCCGAACACGATGACGCCGTTATTTAACCCTTTGGTGGTTAGTAGCGCGACTCCGACCACCTCGGGTGGTTGTCACTCGAGCGACTTCCCCATATACTGACGCTCCGCGCGGAATCCGAGGCTCTCGTAGACGTGGCGTGCCCGGGCGTTCGTCTCGGAGACCTCGAGCTTGATTTTTCGATAGCCCCGCTGCCGAGCCCAGTCGCTCGCCCACTCGACCAAGAACTTCCCGACGCCTTCGCCACGCCGTGTCGGGGTGACCCAGACATCGTAGATGAAGCCCTGGGCCTCCGGCGTCACGAAACCGCTTTCGCCGAGGATGAGATAGCCGAGGAGTTCGTAGGCCGCCGTCTCGGCGATCCACCTCTCCGTGCGGTCTCCAGACATGTACGGTTCGATCTTCTTGCGGAAATGCGCCTCCCACTTCTCGCGATTGAGGCGCGCCCGTTCGTCCGCCGGAATGTCGTCCCAAACGGTCTGCAGCGTCGCTCGCCACATGACCTCGTCATCCGCCCGCCGGGCCCGTCTCATGTGGACGTCCACGGTAAGACCCCTTTTCGCGACACCATCTCCGGTGAATGAAGGTGTCGGCCTCCCGGCCATCCGGCGCGAAACAATTTCGGGCGGTCATCATTCAGTGCCCAGCTTTTATAAGACCCGCGGCTGTTCTTGCGCGTGTGCTCCCCTCGCGCTGCGCTCGATGCGGCGCTGTGAGTCGCGATTTTCTGTGTGCGGCCTGCCTCGATTTCCTCGTGGCCGATCGCCCGATGTGGTTGAATCCCGGACTCCTGCCGGGGCCGTCGCTCTTGGATCTCACCGGCGGGAACGAAGTCGCCATCGTCGGAGCCGACCTCTCGGAGGTCGAATGGCACAAGCCGGCAAGCCAGCCTGCGGCCACCCAAGCGGTCCGGCTCGTGCGGTTGCTCGGCCTCGATTCCGATCGTGCGGCGATCGTCAGCGTCGGCGACGCGGAAGTCCTCCATGCATTCCTGCGTGAGGCCCGCCGTAACACGCCCACGAACATGGAAGAACGACGCGCGCTCGCGGCCCTCTGCCGCTATCTGCGGTCCCAAGGGTGGATGCCTCCCCATCTCGCGACGGAATACGGGCTCCGCGCAAAAGTCATTGAGCCCCCGACCGCCGTCGAACCGCCGGAACCAGCACACCTGGAAATGCGGGCGGCGTTGCCTCCGATCGAACCGTCTCTCCTCGAGGTCTCGGCGGAACCGGACATCGCGGAGGTTTCGGCCGAACCGGCCCTCGACGAGCTGGAAGACCTCGAGTTTCCCGAGGAAGACTTTTCTCTGCCAGCGGCTCCGCCGGTCCCTCCCGAGCCCGTCCCTCATCCGGAGCCTCCGCTCCCGCTTCCGCAGCCGGGACCCGGTCCTGTGCCGGAGCCGGAACCGGAGCCCGAACCCGAGGAGACGTCCGTCGAGGATTGGCAACGGGCGGAACTCGAAGAGTCCCGTCGGGCTCTCGAGAAAGAGCGAGCGGACGCCGAAGCCTTGGTCCGATCCCGCGCGCAAGATCTGGTCTCCAAAGAGGAACTCCTCTTCGCCCGAGAACGGTCCGTCGCGTCGAAGGAAGAAGAGGTCGAGGCCCGCGCGCGAGCCGCCACGGAACGGCTCGTCGCCTTGGAGAAAGACTCGGCCCGCCGCGAGGTCTTGCGGTTCCTCGGTGGGATCCCTGGCATGTCCGCCGGCCAGGCGGACGTCGTTGCGACGGCGTTCCCGGACATCGCCTCGCTGACCGCCGCGGACGAGAAGGCGCTCACCCAGTGCAAAGGGGTTACCGACGCACTCGCTCGGGCGATTCGACTTGAACTTGCACCCGGCGAGCTCGAAGATGAACGACGATCGACCCGACTCCGGGAGGAAGCGCAGGCGTTCGTCGAGGAGGGCAACTACGATGCCGCCTTGGAATGCTACGACCGCCTGCTCCGCGGCCGACCGGAGGAGACGAGCGTCTGGTTCGATCGAGCCGAGGTCCAGGTCCTGCTCGGTCGCCCGGAGGAGGCCCTCCAATCTTATGCGCGAGTCCTCGATGTCGATCGAAGTAACGCTCGGGCGACGTACGAGCGCGCGAACCTGCTCTTCGGACTCGGCCGTCTCTCGGTTGCGGTCGACGCGCTGCGCGATGCGCTCCGCCTTGAGCCGTCGAAGTCGCGCGATGTCGTTCCGAAGGCCGAGCAGCTTCGCCGAGACGGCCACCCGAACGACGCCATCCGGTTGTTTCAAGCGGTCCTCGAATTCACTCCGGACGACCCGCGAGCGATCCTCGGTCTCGGCGATGCGTTCATGGACCTCGGAGATACAGACGCGGCGGAGGCCCAATTCACCCGCGCACTGGGGAAGGACCCGCAGAACGCGCCGATCCTCTTCCGTAAGGGCGAGCTCCTCGAGCGGAAAGGCCGCTGGGGAGCGGCGGTCCAATACCACAACCGCGCGATCGCCCTCCGGTGGAACTACCCGGATCCATGGCTCGCGAAGGGCGAGATCCTACTGAATCATGCGCGTCCGACCGAGGCCCTTGAATGCTTCGAAAAGGTGGCGTTGATCGAGCCGCAGCGAATCGAAGCGTTTGCCGGGGAGGCCCGGGCCCATGCCGCATTGGGTCAACGCGAAGAGGCGGAGGCGGCCCTCGCGAAAGCGATCCGCCTTGGGGCCGACCATCCGGCGGTCCGTGCTGCACGCGATGCGGTCGACCGGATAACCGGCCCCCTCGCGGAGATTTCGGAGCCCGCGGATCTCATCGCCGATCTCCCATCGCTCGCGAAGGCCTTCGAGGCGATCGAAGACGAGGTCGCGCCTCCGGCCTCGTCCGTGCCGTCCGATTTCCAGTCATTCGTCGAGTCGATCGAACCGGAGAAAGAGGACACGCACGTGCTCCTACAACTCGCGGAACTTGCCATGGAGGGCGGGGATCCGCAGATGGGGCTTCTTCGGTACGAGCAGGCGATTGAGCGCGATCCCCGCAACGCCGATGCGTGGACCGGGAAAGGCGTCGCACTCCAGCAGCTCGAACGGTTTCGGGAAGCCCTCGAAGCGTACGATCGCGCGCTCTCCCTCAAGCCGAATCATGAACTCGCGAGGAAGTGGCGCGAGACCTGCGCGCGGCATGTGTCGTCGGAGGCGAACGAGTGACGCTGGCGCCCGACACGACGCAGCGGTTCCTCCCGAGCGTGGATCGCCTCGAGTCCGCGTTACATGCCGCGCGACGCGCTTTTGAGCGAGGAGACACGGAAGCTGCCCTGGGGCAGCTCGGCGCCGCCCTCAGGCTCAAGCCGGAGTACGACGCGGCGTGGTTCCTCAAAGGCGCCGTCCTCCAGAAGGCGGGCAATCGGGAAGGCGCCCTCGACGCCTTCATGCAGGCGCTGAAGTGCAACGGGGACTCGAAGGAAGCCTGGATGGGCCTTGCGTCCGTGTTGCACGAACTCGGCCGGTTGAAGGAGGAGGCCGAAGCGTACGATCGGCTGCTGGCGTTCGACCCGCGGTCGCTTGACGCATGGATCGACAAGGGTGCCGCGCTCCATGAATTGCAGGATTACTCTGCAGCAATCAAGTGCTACGAGGAGGTCCTCGCCCTTCGGCCGGAGTACGCCGCGGCGTGGAACAACAAAGGCGCCGCCTTGCTTCGACTCGGTCAGGAAGCCGACGCCACCCGCTGCTTCGAGGAGGCATTGCACTTCGATCCGGATTGCGTCGATGCGATGGCGAACCGAACGTACCTCTCCGAAAAACAGGGCTATCACGGCGAGGCGGTCCTCTGGGCCGATCGCGCTTTGCGAATCAGGGAGGCGCCGGGGCTCTGGTACGCGAAAGGTCTCGCGCATCTCGCGCTCCTTGAGTCCACGCTCGCGATCCGGTCGTTCGACCGCGCGCTCGCACTCGATCCGACGCTCAAGGAAGCGAAGGTGGCGCTCCGACGGGCAACCGCGATGCGGGAGAAGTCGGATTTCTACCGCGGCCCGTACGAGTGTTTCGGGACGCATCTCGGAGGGGATCCCGGCTGCGAGGAGTGCAAGATCCGTCCGCGCTGCCGCGAGGTGACGCCATGAGCGTTCCCTCCGCGGTGGAAGTCGAGCACGCGGACTGGCCGACGCTTCAGGGAATGTGCCAATCCCTCGGGTTGAACCCGAAAGGCCGAAGCGGGGTGGTCCGGATGCGGGTCCTCGAGCATCTCCGCCGACGGGGCCGCCCCGAATCTTGGCGAGCCGGGCGGGACCACATGGCCGCATTGCTCACCCGGCTCGGATTCCCGGACCTCTCGGAGGATCTGTGGGAGTCCGCGATTCGCCTCGACGCGCCCGGTCCGTGGGTCGGCATCGGGCAGGCGCAGGTGGCCGGCGGATTCCTCAGCGAGGCGGCCAAGTCGTTTGACCGCGCGATCCAGATGGGCGACACATCCGCTCTGTTGCACCGCGCGGAAGCCCTCGGAGCTGGAGGCGACTACGATCGCGCCATCGCCGCGTGCGAGTCGTACCTCGCATCCCACCATCCCGCGGACCTCCGTGCCCATGCGATGAAGGCGGATTTCCTCGCGCGGTCCGGCTTCAAGGAAGAGGCCGCGCGCATCCTGCTTGCCGCGGCGGACTCCCATCCCGAATTTCCGTTTCTGCATGCTGGGGCGGGAACCGCGTTCCTCCGGGCCGGGCGTCCCGAGGTGGCCCTCGAGGCGTTCGGGCCGATCGTGCGGACGGAAGGGGTCACACTCGAGGGGGCGATGAATCACGGAGCCGCGCTCCTCCTCCTCGGACGAACGCGCGAAGCGATTGACATCTTCAAGGAGACTCTGGAGAACGCCCCGGATCGCGGAGAGGCCCTCAACAATCTCGGCGTCGCCTATCTGCAGACGAACGAGCCGAAACTGGCGGCGTCGAATCTGGTCCGCGCGGCGAAGCACGTCGACTCTCCTCGGATCCGACTCAACCTCACAAAAGTCCCGAAGGCACCGCCGCGACCGAGAGCCAAAAAGCCCGCGGCGCGAAAGAAACAGAATCCGTAGGTTCGCATGCGGAAACAATCAATACGGCTCTCGCCGTGGCGGAATCGATGCCGGTACGATCCACGGAATGGGAGGGCGTCTACACCGACGGCCCGTGGCTCCTCACCCGGAATCTGGTGCCCGGGGCCACCGTCTATGGGGAAGGCCTTGTCCGCGAAAAGGGGCGAGAATTCCGCCGGTGGGACGCGAACCGAAGCAAGCTTGCCGCGTATCTGAAACGGGGTGGACGCGTGTGGCCGTTCCATCCTCGATCCTCCGTTCTGTATCTGGGTGCCGGCAGCGGGACCACCGTGAGCCACCTTTCTGATGTCTGCGCCGACGGCACGATCACGGCGGTCGAAATCTCTCATCGGTCATTCCGCGATCTTCTCGCCCTCGCCGAGAAGAGACCCAATCTCGTTCCCATCCTCGGCGACGCGGGAAAGCCGGAGTCTTACCGCGGTCGGCTCGGTTCCCCGGACGTGCTCTACCAGGACGTTGCGCAGCGGGACCAAGAGGGAATCTTCCTGAGGAACCTGGACCTCTTGCCGTCCGGGGCCGTAGGCTTCTTGATCATCAAGTCGCGATCCGCGGATGTCTCCGCGTCGCCCGTCAAGGTTTTCGAATCGACGAAACGCGCGCTGGCCGACGCCGGCTTCGATCCGATCGACTTCCGAAACCTCGAGCCGTTCCAGGCCGACCACGGCGCGGTTGTCGTCATGAAACCGTAGCGCCCCTCAGGGGTCGCGGGCTCAATCTTAAATACGATTCCGCGGTATGCGCAGCCCCTCCCGAGGAAACCGATGGCTCGCATCCATGCGCACCGCAAAGGAAAGAGCGGCTCGACCCGACCGTACCTCAAGGCGAACCCGGAGTGGGTCGGGATGGAGAAGGCCGAGATCGAGGAGACGATCGTCCGTCTCTATCAGGAGGGCCTCTCGACGGCTTCGATCGGTGTCCGGTTGAGGGACGCCTATGGGGTCCCGAACGTGCGTCTCGCGACGGGTCGGAGCGTGACCCAGATCCTCTCCTCGAAGGGCACGAAATTCGCGTTGCCGGAGGATCTCGCCAGTCTGATCAAACGCGCGGCGAGCCTTCAAACCCATCTCAAGGACCACCGGAAGGATCTGAGCAACCGACGCGGCCTCGAGCTGATCGAATCGCGAATCCGCCGCCTCTCCCGGTACTACAAGTCGCGCGGCGTCCTCCCGTCGGAGTGGACTATTCCTTGAAGCTCGCGGAGCTGCAAGTGAAGTAGGTGGCCCATGGTCCAGGGCCTGGAAGATCTGGCGCCCGAAGGACTGCTCGATCGCGTGCGGCGGGCTGCGGGCCTGACGGATGACGTGGCCCGGGTCCGCATCTTCTGTCATTACGATCCGGACGGCACGACGTCGGCCTCGATTCTGGTCCGAGCGTTGATGCGCCGCGGCAAGCGAGTCCACGCGACGATGGCTCACGCACTCGATCGGACGTCGGCGGCTCGCCTCCGAGACGAGTCGAACGAGCTCTTGATCGTCAGCGATATGGGATCCGGCCAACTCGATCTCCTCGAAGGTCTCCCGTACCCGGTCATCGTCCTGGACCACCACAAACCGATGCGGGACTCGGAGACGATCGCGCATGTGAATCCCCACTTCTTCGGCGTCGACGGGGCGCGGGAAATGTGCGGCGCCACGACGACGTGGCTCCTTGCCCTCATCCTCGACGAGCGGAACTGGGACCTCGCCGGTCTCGCGATGGCCGGTGCGATCGGCGACAAGCAGGCGGTGGGGGGATTCGTCGGCGTGAACGCCGCGCTGTTCGGTGAGGCCACGGATCGCAAGGTCGTGGTCCCCGAACGGCGGCTCGCCCTCCGCGACCTGCCCCTCGGCAAGGCGATCGCCCTGTCGATCGAACCGTACTTCCGCGGTTTGTCGGGCCGACCCGAAGTATCGGCGGAGTTGCTTCGCTCGGTCGGCCTCGACCCGGCCGCGAGCGTTCGAGATCTCGACGCGGGCAGTCGTCGGAAGCTCACGTCGATCTTGGCGGCGCGGCTCGTGGAGCAACACGCGGCCCCGGAGGCGCTCGAGATTCTCGTCGCGGACCGGTACTGGATCGAACCGGACCAGGTGTACGCCCACGACCTCGAGGCGTATGTGAACAGCTGCGACCGCCTCGGGCAGGAAGGGCTCGGGATGGCCGTCTGTCTCGGCGATCGCGACGCCCTCGGAAGGGCGGAGAAACTCCTCGACGAATACACGTCGAAGGTCCTCGGTTACCTCGTCGCCCTCGAGTCCAAGGGCCTGTTCCCGAAGAAACACATCCAGTTCTTCTATTGCGACGACGCGAGCCTGGCCGGCGTGGTCGCGGGGACCGGGATGCAATTCTTCTTCGATCAAACGAGACCGACGCTCGGCCTTTCGGTCCTCGATGGCGTCACGAAGGTCTCCGCTCGCGGCACCCGCGTGCACATTGCGGCGGGACTGGATCTCGCCGCAGCACTCCGGGAGGCCGCGTCCGAGGTCTCCGGGAACGGCGGAGGCCACAACATCGCCTCCGGTGCGACGATCCCGAAGGGCAAGGAAGACCGGTTCCTGGGCCGCGTCGACGAAATCGTCGGACGCCAGCTCGAGGGCCCGCCGGCGAAGGATCAATAGTTGTCCAAGAGGCGGCTCACTTCGCGGGACTCGAGGTCCGTCTTGAGGGCCGGGGACTCGAGGACCTTCATGTTCCGTTCGAGGAGGGCGAGCTCTTTCTCCTCGAGGGTGTCCGGGCTCACCGGCAGGATGATGATCGCGCGCCGCTGCATCACGAATTCGTTCACGTGCTCGACGAACATCAGGGTCTGGAGGAACCCGTTGTTGATGATCAGGTACTCGAGGCCATCCAGGAGCACGGCGCCTTCGCCGTTGTTGTCCTCGATGAACTTCTGGATCACCTTCGCGAGCGTGCCGATCGCGGTCGGGTTGTGGTAGTCCTCGCCCGGTGTGTGGCTCAGCCAAATGATCCGCACGTCCGTCAGGCCGCGCTCGCGGCGCACGCGATCCGGGTATTGGCGGGTGATGCAGAGGCTCGGGATCTTCTGAGCGAGCAGCATTTCGAAGAGGCGGAAACTCAGCTCGGGCTTCTTCTCTTTCACGAGATAGCAGACGCCCTTCTCGAGTTCCATGGGCATCGCAGAACGAAGAGCCTCAGCCTCCGTACCCATTTCGCCTTCCTGAGGTTGCACCCATCCCATCGGTTTCTCCATAGCGATTATCGTCTCTTCAAACTTCGTTCCAGATTATCACTGAGTACTTTGGCCGGAATTTCGGGGATGGAAATCAACGTCGTCTTGCCGACGACGCCCTCGCCGCTCAACTTCGTATCGACGAGGCCGAGCGCATCGAGGTCGCGTACATACTTCCAGAACTGCGTGTGGGCCCGCGGCTTCTCGTCGTACTCCTCGCACACGACGGCATACGAATCCTCGGCGTCGCCCATCGTGATGTACGCTTTCTTGCGGCTCTTCCGCGCGATCGCCAGGAGCACGAGTTTCTTTGGGACGTCCAGGAGCCCGAGGCGCTCTTGGACATCCGTCGGATGGACGTGGGCTTTCGCGCCGCGCACGTGCTCCGGAGCGACCTCTTCGAGGCTTTCCTCATCTGCGAGCATGCCGGCCTTCTCGAGCAGCTCGATGGCATATCGTGCATCGCCGAACTCGGACGCGATATCCGCAATCAGGTCGACGAGGTCCTCGTCGACGGTTCCCGGGTGCATCGCGAGCTGGACGCGGCCCGAGACGATGTCTCGGAGCTCCGCGCGATCGTACTTGGGGAACTCGACGACGTTGGACCGGCGGAAGGTACTCAGGGCCGCGCGGTCCATGTACTCCAACGCGTTCGGCCGCTGCGAAATGAGGATCATCGAGATGTTACCCTTCGACGCGACCGTCTCCTCGGCGATCCGCGCGAACGAGTAGATCAGGTCCGCGCCACTCTTCTTCAGCAAGGCATCCACTTCGTCCAGAATCACGATGAAATGGAGACGGTGTTTTTCGAGGTGCCGCCGCAAGGTCTCCATCTTTTCCGCAATCGAGAATCCGCGCTCCGGGAAGTGCGCGTCGAAGTGCTGGATCAACCGGAGCAGGACCGCGTCGTCGCCCATCCGCTGGCGGCAGTTGACGACGTCCCAGTCGACCGCGCGGTCCGATTCGGACGCGTATTTCTTGAAATCGAGGCAGAAGCGCTTCGCCGTGTGTGTCTTCCCCGTCCCCACCGGGCCGTACAGGAACGCGTTGCTCGAGGCTCCCGCCTCCACAATTGGCCTGAGAAGGGTGAAGAGCCGCTGCGTCTGCCCCTCGCGGTGGATCATCTTTTCGGGCAGGTAGTCGAACGACAGTTTCCCCTGGTCCTTGAACACCGAGGGCCCGGCCCGGAACGACACAATCGACGCCAAGGCGCGGTCTGCGAATAACCTTTGCCTCCGAGACCCGAAAACCCATCAAGCAATGAGCGGATGGCGGGACGTGGAAGAACGGTTCTTCTGTTTTGCATGCGGACGGGATCATCGGACGGGGACCGCAATCGCGCGGGACCACAAGCGATACAGCATCGAAGGCGGCCACGAATCCGGTGGGATTTTCTCCGACTTGCGGGAGTTCTACTTGCAGACGAAAGGGATCGACACGGCCTTCCAAATCCTCGGCTTCGAGGGCGTCCGCGTTCATCCGCCGCGATTCGGTCGGGGCTGGCCATCGCGGGCGGCGATCGAAGGTGCGTACCGCGAGCGGGCCCGCCGCCACCATCCCGACGCGGGCGGGAATCCGCGCGAATTCCGGAAGCTCCAGTGGGCGATCGAGGTGTTGCGCCGGTATCGGCCGCCCGATCCCTGATCGGACGTGCACAACGTTTATCGCACGCAGGACGTTGACTCGGACGGAGGTCTAGGAATGCCCTCATCTCCCCGGGAAGCGCTCTCCACGTTGCCCGACAAGGTCGTGCACGACCTCGCCGAGTCCCATGGGCTCGATCCCGCACGGTATCCGAATCGCAGCTCGCTCATCGAGGCGCTTGCTTCGCTCCCGGACGCCGAGCTCCTCCTGACCGAGGGGGAACGCCGTCGAATGGAATTCCGCCTCGAACGGCTTCGACCCCGGCAGCTCCGGGAACTCGGGGAGCGATATCGGGTGAGTCTCCTCGGGCTGAAACGGAAGTCGGAGCTTATCGCGGCCCTCGCGGGCGCTCCCGGTTCCCCGGAAATCCT
This sequence comes from Thermoplasmata archaeon, assembly GCA_035299725.1. GTDB lineage: Archaea > Thermoplasmatota > Thermoplasmata > RBG-16-68-12 > RBG-16-68-12 > RBG-16-68-12. The sequence continues at coordinate 5,664 of DATGWB010000101.1, read as the reverse complement.
CATGGAACTCGAAGCGCACGACACCGCGGAGCGCGACGCCGGATCCGCTCTGGGCCGGGACACCGACATCGATCATGAACGGGTCGAGGAACTGCTCGACCAAGCCCGCAAGAGATTCCAGGAACGCCAGTTCGAGGCCGCCTTGACCGCGGCCCAGGAGGCGTCCCGGATTGCGGAACGGACGACGGAGCAGCTCCGGCGGGCGTCGTGGTCGTACGCCGTGCTCGCGGCGCAGGGACTCCTCGAACCGTGCAACCCGGAAGATGCGGAAACGGCGAAGGCCCGCGCGCTGTTGGATCGGGCGCGAGACGTGTTCTTCCAGGGCCAGCTCATGGACGACGCGTTCCTGCAGGATCTCGTCCGGGCCGCGGAGGTGGCTCACGCGCGCGAAGCCGAGCGGGTTCGGGAATTGCTCGCCATCACGCGAGACTCCATTCGCGAGGCCGCGAACCTCGGCGCATCGATCGCCCTGGCCGAGGACGCGTGGAAGCGCGGGGGCGACGATCTCGATCGGGACCGTCTGGCCGCCGCGCGGGAGAGTTTTGTTGAGGCCGGCGAACGGGCCGAGGACGCCCGCCTCCGTCGGATTCGCGAGGTCGAAGAATCGATCGGCCTCGTGTCCGATCATATTGCCCTCGCGCGGAACGTTGGCGCGGACATGCAGGAGGCGGAGGGTCTCCATCAGGCCGCCCGGGCCGCGGTCACCATCGGCGAACACGGACAGGCTGGCGATCTCCTCAAGCGCGCCGAGCGGCTCGCGATGAAGGGCCAGCAACGCCAGATCGAACGCGCGATGCAGCTCCGCTGGGCCCAGGTCGAGAAAGCCCAAGCGATCATCAATGCGTGCGAGCCGGTCCTGAAAGAAGCCGAATCGTACGACCTGAGCGCGACGGAAGTCCGCGTTCTCCTGCGGCAGGCTCAGGACGTCCTCACGAAAGGGGATTACCTGGCCGGGCTGACCTTCGCCCGGAACGCGGAAGAGGCGGCCCAGCGGCTCGAAGCCCAGGTCGCCGACGAGCGCCGACGGCGCGGGATTCAGGTGCCCGCGTCCGGGACGTGTGGGGTGTGCCGATCCACTCGGGTCACGTTCCAGGATGACGGATGGGGCCGGTGTGGGGATTGCGGGAACACGTTCCGATGGCGCGGGGCGTTCGGGGTCTGGGAACGCCTGAAGGCGATCTTGGTCCCGTAGGCGGTCCGGTCCCGGCCATAGTATTTTAACGAGTCCCCAGAATTCCGCGCGGAATGGCGAAGCGCGGCCTCCTGACTCGGAAGGTCGAGGACATCGACGTGTCGGGGTCGGTGGAGGTCGCGCGACTCGTCGAAGCGATGGGCCGCGGAGGCGGCTTCACCGCGAAGAAAGTCGCCGTCGGGGTGGAGATCCTCCGGACGATGTTCCGCCGCCCGAGGTGCACGACCTTCCTTTCATTCCCCGCTGCGTTGATGGCGACCGGGGTCCGGGGTGTCCTACGGGCCCTCGTTCAGGAGCGGCTCGTCGATGTCGTGGTGACGACGTGCGGCACGGCCGATCATGATCTCGCGCGGGTGTGGCAGCCCTACTACCACGGCGACTTCGAAATGGACGACGTCGCCCTGCATCGCCTCGGAGTGAATCGGCTCGGAAACGTCCTGATCCCGAATGCTTCGTACGGCATCGTCCTGGAGAAAAAGGTCCAACCCATGTTGCGCGACCTCTGGGACTCCGGCGTGAGGGCGCCGTCGACGAGCGAACTCCTCTGGGAGCTCGGGCGACGCACGGGAAGCCGCCAGTCCCTGCTGTGGTGGGCTTCGAAGAACCGCATTCCGGTGTTCGTACCGGCGATCTTCGACGGGGCGGTCGGGTATCAACTGTGGTCGTTTTGGCAGGAGCACAAGGAGTTTGCGATCAACCAGTTCCGGGACGAGGCGGACCTCGCCGATGTCGTCTTCAAAGCGAAAGAGACGGGCGCGTTGATGATCGGAGGTGGTGTCTCGAAGCATCACACGATATGGTGGAACCAATTCCGAGGCGGGCTCGACTATGTCGTCTACATCACAACGGCTCCGGAATGGGACGGGAGTTTGAGCGGGGCGCGCGTTCGTGAAGGGATCTCTTGGGGCAAGGTCAAGGAAACCGCGAGGCAGGTCACGATCGAGGGAGATGCGTCCGCGCTCCTGCCCCTGATGGTCGCCGCGGCACTCCACCGCCCCCACCGATGATCCGAACCGGTCACTTGATGAGCCAGTAGCCCGCGGCCTTCTCGCGCGCCCGGCGTTTCGCGTAACCCTTCGACTGCAATTCCTGGAGCGCCTGGAGGACGAAATTCTTCCCGAGCTTGGACATCTTCGTGATCGCCTCCGCGTCGCGCATCTTGTCCTCCGACGTGATGCCGGCGGACTTCATCGTGTCGTAGACCTTGTTGGCTCGGTCAGAAACGTCTTCGAGGGGCACGCGCGAACCCTCCGTGCGCGGGCCGGCAACTCGGGGCGGTGTTAAATAAGCTTTCCATCCTTGAGACGGACGATGTGCCCCGGGATCTGCAAGGACCGACTCGCGGATGCGTTCGAGCAGTTCGGCCGCGTTCCGATTGAGAAGCGGAAGCTCGTCGTCCCGCCTGACCACTCCGCGTTCCGAGCGGCCGAAGACCCGTTCTGGTCCGCCGGAGGTCTCCTCCACGACGGCCGAGGTCGCGTCCTCCTGATTCGACATGTCCCCGGCACCGGCTGGGGCGACTCCTGGGTCACCCCCGGGGGTCGCCTGGAGGAGGGGGAGACCACGGTGGACGGACTCCGCCGCGAAGTGCGCGAGGAGGTCGGCGTGGACGTGCTGAAGCCGATCCTCACCCGCATTCTGCAACAGACTTTTTCCGACGGAAGCCGGGTGCGACACGGATACTTCGCACAATTCGTCGCGCGAGCCTCGTCCATCGAACCGCGTCCGGGTCCGGACATCCGGGAGGCGCGTTGGTTCGATAGCTTGCCCCCGGATTTGGCGTTTGGTGACGACTACGTCGGCGATTTCGCACGATTCGTCCGGCCCGCAACCTTTTAGCGAATCCCCCGGATGGCGGGAGTGGGACCATGGGACCGAGGCCGGCGCTCCTCGTCGTTGACATTCAGAATGACTTCTGCCCGGGTGGGGCGCTCGGAGTGCCGGACGGCGATACGATTATCGCGCGCGTCAATCGGACCATCGCACTCTTCGAACGCCGCGGTTTGCCCGTCTTGTTCACGCGGGACTGGCATCCGCGTATGACGAAACACTTCAAGGAATTTGGGGGCGCCTGGCCTGCACACTGCGTGCAGGGGACGAAAGGCGCCCGATTCCACGAGGACCTCGAGATGCCGAAAGGCGCCCTCGTCCTCTCGAAAGGAATGGATCCCGAGCAGGACTCGTACTCGGCCTTTCAGGCGTTCAGCGATCGCGGTCGAGATCTCGAGTCGACCTTGCACGAGCTCGATGTGGACGAACTGTTCGTCTGTGGGCTCGCGACGGACTACTGTGTGCGGGCGACGGCTCTCGATGGCCTGCGACGCGGCCTTGACGTCCGCGTGCTTCGTGACGCGATCCGAGGAGTCGATCTCAAACCCGGGGATTCCGAGATGGCGATCAAGGAAATGCGCGTCAATGGAGTTCGCTTTTCGGAGAGTCGCGGGCTCGCGAGACTCCTGCCGAAGGACTGAATCTCTCCATGGGCGCCGTCACCTGAAGGCGGCGAATCGCTGAAATACACTGGGGCGGTTCGTTCGACGCCGCTCACGAGCCGCTCATTCAACAGTGCTCGGGGACGGTCGAAGACGAACGCGTTTTGGGGTAAGACCATGGCCGGGAAAGGGAAATCCGGCGGGGCGGGAGAAGGAGCGCAAGAACATCCGTGGCACCTGAAGACGCCGAGCGGGACGTCGGAGTTTCTGGCGTTTCGGGACGAAGCCTTGGATCCGCCGGCGCTCGTCGTCAAGTCGGGGAGTACGGAACTCCGGTACCACCTCCGATGCATCAACGACCTGCACACCATGCTCAAGTCGCTCGGCGACTGGATAGCTCTCGGAAGCGCGGACGAACAGAAGCCCGCCGCGGACGGGACGGTCGAAGCCTGGGGCCGGTCGACGAAGAACGCGGTCGGCGGGTGGTACGGTCTGAAGAAAGGATTGCGCGGGCGGTTCGGAATGAACGTGCCGCCGGTCTTGGAAGCCCTCCACTTGGCGGAAGTCGAACACAATCCGAAAAACAACCTGCTGAGAGCGCTGTAGCCTTCCCGCGCGCGAGCCGTGGCTTGCCGGCTCCACCCGTTGACGGCGGTCCTCGTTCGAATCGTCCGCCGGCTCTCCGTCAACGCCGCATAACCGTCTGGACAGTACGTTTATATAACGCGGTTGCCATACGATTGTCAGACAAAATTACCTGAGATGTCGGACGCGGACTAGGTCCATATGCCATCGGAATCCGAGCGGGTTACGATCCGAATTCCCCCGGACAAAATCAAAGCGCTCCATCAGCTCGTCAAGAGCGGCGACTACACGACGATCTCCGACGCGATCCGCGCGGCGATCGATCGGTTCATCGACGTGAAGTTCGCGCCGGACTACATCCGGAAGCTCATGATCGAATTGCCGAAAGGGAACGTGGTCGACCTTCAGCAGCTCGTGAAGTCGGGTGACTCCGTGTCGGTCGAAGACGCGGTCCGCAACGCGGTCCGGGAGTATGTCCGACGTCGGCTCCACAAGGCCATGGAAGGGGCCGACCGATAGGTCGACGTGGCGGGAACGCGCGACCCCTCAGGCGCGCGAGCAGGGCGGCCGAATGCGGGGCCGTTCGGGATGGAATCAGGGATGGGCCTCGAGACGGCGCAGCGCACCGGGAACCAGTCGTTCCTCGACTCCTTTGGCTTCGCACGTCCGAAGGTCCTCGTGATTGGCTGTGGGGGCGCGGGCGGGAACTCCGTCCATCGGTTGCACCGCATGGGGATCCACGGGGCCCGGACGGTCGTCGTGAACACGGACGCGGTGCATCTCGATTCGATCCAAGCGGACCGCAAGCTCCTGATTGGCCGAGGCGTGACACACGGCATGGGGGCCGGCGGTCGGCCGGAAATCGGAGAACGGTGCGCCGAAATCTCCGAGCAAGAACTCCGCAACCAGATCGGGGACGCGGACCTGACGTTCATCACGGTCGGACTGGGCGGCGGTACCGGGACCGGGGTCGCGCCTCACGTGGCGGAACTCGCTCAGGCGGCGGGGAGCGTCGTGATCAGCCTGGCCACGACGCCGTTCCGAGCGGAACGCGGCCGCATGGCGAATGCCCGTGCGGGCATTCAACGTCTCCGGGACCGGACGGATTCGCTAATCCTTCTCGACAACAACCGCTTGCTCGATCTCGTCCCGAACCTCCCGGTCGAGCAGGCCTTCGCCGTGATGGACCATTTGATCGGCGAGGTGGTCAAGGGCATCACGGAATCAATCACGGTCCCTTCGCTCATCAACTTGGACTTCAGCGACGTGCGCACGATCCTCCAGTCGGGCGGCACGTCGACGGTGTTCTACGGGGAGAACGCAGACGATGACACGGACAAGCTCGTCCGAGATACCCTCGAAAATCCCCTCATTGAGGTCGACTATCGCGGCGCCAACGGGGCGCTCATCCATATCAGTGCGGGCCCGGGTCTGCCTCTGAGGACTGCCCACGAG
>DATGWB010000100.1:0-2519 GCA_035299725.1 Thermoplasmata archaeon | reverse complement strand
CCGGAGGAGATCGCCGCGACGCTCGAGGTTGCCCGTCACGATCACGCCGTCGGCGAGGGCTTCCTCGACCCCCCATCGGGAATAGCCTTCCTCGGTCGATCGGATCTCTGAGACGAGCAGCGTGGTGCATCCCTTCGCGCTTAGGATGGTCCCGAGATTGAGCAGGAAGTCCCGGATTCGTTCCTGGTCCTTGATCCGATAGCAGACGGAGGTGACGGAATCGAGGACGAGCCGCTGGATCTTCTGCTCCTCGACGATCGAGGCAATCCGGCTGGCGAGGAGCCGCGCCTCCTTGAAATCCATGTCTTCCTTGTCGATGCCGAGCTCCTCATAGATCTTCGGGAGGTCGACGAACTGGAGCTTTCCCTGCTTCGAGAGGTGCTCGTCGAAGAAGTCGAACGGGATCACGTTCTTGAGGAGTTTGTCCGTGGGCTCGGTCACGCTCAGATAGAGGCTATTCTCTCCCTCGAGGGCGCCGCGGATCAGGAATTCGATGCAGATCGACGTCTTGCCCGTCCCGACGGAACCGGAGACGAGGACCGTGTTCCCTCGAGGGATGCCGCCGTTCAGGATGTGGTCAATCGCATCGATGCCGGTGACGCATCGCTCACGCTCGCCGGCGTCGCGCTCCTTCGTGGGCATCGACTCGGCAACAAACTTGAGGCTCGCTATATGAGATGAACGCGCTGAGTATCAAGGTTGAAAGCAGGGCCACCGGCGGTGTGCTCCGGTGACGTTCGAGTCAACCTTGTTTAAGGTTAACGCTCACCCGTGGACGACCTTGAACGCATGGTCCCACCGGTTCATGGCCGAGCCGACCAGAGCCCAGAGGGGCACGAGCACCTCGATCCAACGGGCCGCCTCGATCCCGCCCACGTCGATGGCCCCAGGCCATCCGAACTCTTTCAGGATCCCGACGACTTCCTTCTTCGCGGCCGCATCGTTCCCGGCGATCAACATCTCCGGTACGCCTCCGACGAACTTCGGGTCGACCATCTGCGTGTTGGGGACCGTGTTGAAGGCCTTCACGACCTTCGCTTCCGGAAGGGCCCGCTGGACTCGCTCCGCGAGGGAGTCGTTGAGCCCGACGAAGAGACCGGGGTTCGGTCCTCCGGAGAATTCGAGCGCATTCTGCACGTCGATGACGACTTTGCCCGCGAAATTCTTCGGTCCCGCCAGTCGCGCGACCTCGTCGAACGCGGCTCCCCGGGTCGCGAGCACGATCGTCTCGCCATGCCTCGCGGCCTCCTCGAACGTTCCGGTCGAGGCTTTCCCTTTCACCTCTTTCAGCCACGCATTGAGACCCTCGCTCTTCGGGCTCCGCGAGCCCAACTTCACATCGTGTCCCCGGCTCGCAAAGCCGCGACCCAGTGCCTGGCCGACATCGCTGCTCCCCAAAATGCCCACGCGCATGGTGGCGCCGAGGACGGCCGTTCCTTTTCCGCCTTTGGGTGGTCGAAGATCGCCGGATCGCGACACCGCGAGAGTCGTTACGTTTTTAAGAGGACGGCGAGGTAAGTACGGTCCATGGAGCCGGTTCTCCAGGTGGCCTTGGACCACATGCACCTCAAGCGCGCCCTCCTCGCGGCGAAGGAAGCCGTCGACGGAGGCGCAGACTGGCTCGAAGCCGGCACGCCCCTCGTCAAGTCCGAGGGCATCGAGGTCGTCCGGCAACTCAAGAAATCGTTTCCCGGGAAGACGATTGTCGCGGACCTCAAGACGATGGACACGGGAGCGTTCGAGGTCGAGATCGCGGCGAAGGCCGGGGCTGACGTCATCACGGTCATGGGCGTCACGGACGACGCGACGATCCTCGAGGCGGTCCGCGCGGCCCGCCGGTATGGCTCGAAGATCATGGTCGATCTGATGCGGGTCGCCGACAAACCGAGCCGGGCGAAGGAACTCGAGAAGCTCGGCGTCGACTATCTCAACATGCACGTGTCAATCGACGAGCAGATGATCGCGCACACGCCCCTCCAGGAGCTGAAGGCGGTGGCCGCGGCGACCTCCCTCCCGGTCGCGGTGGCGGGCGGCTTGAACTCGGAGACCGTGGGGCAGGCCCTGAAGGCCGGCGCCTCGATCGTCATCGTCGGCGGGGCGATCATCAAGGCGGAGGACGTCGCGGGAGCCACGCGGACGATCAAGAAGGCGATCCTCCAGAGGAAGTCGATCCCGACCGGCCTGTTCAGGAAGTACGCGGATGCCGACGTCGGCGAGGCGTTCCGCAAGGTCTCGACGCCGAACCTCGCCGACGCGATGCAGAAGCGCGGCGTCATGACCGGCCTCGTGCCGCGGATCAAGCACGGCACGAAACTCGTCGGCCGGGCGGTCACCGTCAAGACCGCCGACGGAGACTGGGCGAAACCGGTCGAGGCGATCGACCGCGCGAAGGCGGGGGACGTCATCGTCATCGATGTCGGCGGCGGGCCGACCGCGGTGTGGGGCGAACTCGCGTCGAACTCGTGCCTCGTGAAAGGCGTGGCCGGGGTCGTGATCGACGGCGCGGTGCGGGACCTCGA
>DATGWB010000099.1:0-7077 GCA_035299725.1 Thermoplasmata archaeon | reverse complement strand
AAGGAGCGGACCGACGACCATGATGCCGAGCACGACCCGAAGGTCATCGATGAACAGATGCCGTTGGCCTGGCGCGTGCGCGAGCACCCATCCGATGTAGAGTGGCGCCACGGAGACGATCCAAAATTTCACCCCACCGATGCTGACAATCAGTTCGGTCAGGTCGCTCGGCGACAGGTGGAGCTGCCTCGTCCCCCGGATATCACTTGTGAGACCCATCGCGCGGGACATCGGTCATCTCAGAGATGAAAATGCCGCGACCTCGAGGGGGCTGTGGAGGGCCTGCCCAGCGCGCCCAGACAACGCCTGGACCGCCGCGCATCCGGAATCTGGCAACCGGAGGAATGAGGCCGATACGTTTAAGCCCCTTCAGCACGAGCGAATTGAGACCCCGGACCGCGGGGGAGGGGGACGCGTTCGGCCTGGGGAGGCTGGCCTCGCCGAGAGGCCTCCGAGGCACCCGACCGTGAACACCGAGAAATACCCCGCGGCAGCCCTCTTCCTCGTCCTCGCCGCGGCCGTCCTCGTTCCGTTTGTCGTCGCGCCGCTCGGATCGACCGTCCTCAAGATGACCAGCGTGGCGAACCCCGCGGCGGATCGAGCGTCGACCGAGACCAGCCCTCTCGGGGGAGGCGTCGGTGCGAACTCCGCTCCCCAAGTCGTCCGAAATGCGACGAACCTGATCGCGGACGGTACGTTCGACGCGATTCCGGGACCCTGGATCTACACGAACGGGACGACCGGGGCCGTCACCGCATCCCGCGATCCGCAGGCTCGTGCGCGCCTCGGCCACACGACGCCGGTCCTCCGCTTCGATTCGATGGACAACATCTTCGGCGCGAATCGGTGGACCCCTGTGGTCTCGAACGCACAGGAATCGAGCAATCTGTCTCAGGAAACGACGATCCGGATGGAAGGCAACGGCTCGATGCAAGACGATGTCACGATCACCCAGAACAACCAGTGGGCAGGCGCATTTCGGGACGATCCGCTCCCGTGGAACTGGTCCGGCTATGACCGCTTGGCGATCTGGATGAACAAGGCGACACCGGGCACGCTATGGGGGTGGGTGTACGTCCAGGACCAGGCCGGTGCGAATTCTTGGGGGCTCTTCTCGCTCGTCTCGGGATGGTACCGATACCCGATGGACCTGGGTGCGCCGCTCAACCTCGCTCAAATCAACTACATCCAAATCGCGTTCGCGAGTACCGGGGCGACGACGGGCACGGTCTACATTGACGACCTCGTGTTGTTCAATTCGGCGACCTTCGCGGAGAGCGCCCGCGTCTCCCAGAACTTCACGAAGTCGATCCCGACCGGTGCAAGTCCGAACTCGCTCCGCCTCGTGTTCGATCTACAGGCGACGCCGTCGGCGAACGTCCTCGCGAACCTCGAGGTCACGATCGGCAATCGGGTCGCGTGGTCCGGAACTCCCGCCGCCGGCTCACGCGCGATCGAGGTGGATCTGAGCGATGACGCCGCCCTGCAAGCGACCGGGTCGTTCTCTCTCGCCTTCTCGCTCCAGCTCAACCGCACGGGATGGGAAGAGCCCTCGATGACGGCGTGGATCGACAACGTGACATTGGTCATCCCCGGCACCCTCGCACGGATCGCGGTCACCCCGACGACGGCCTCGGTGCTCGTTGGCCAGTCCGCTGTCTTCACCGCCGACGGATGGGACACGGACGGAAACCCGGTTCCCCTCACCGCGACGAACTGGTCCTCCACAATCGGGCAGATCGTCTCCGCCAACGACACCTCCGCCTCGTTCCGGGCGCCGACGCAGCCCGGGACCGGAATCGTGAGGGCTACCAAGGGGACCATCTCCGGCACTGCGAACGTGACCGTCGACCCGCCGGCCGCCGTTGTCCCTCCCTCGTCAACTTGGGACTCGATTCTCTGGCCGGGGCTGGCCTTCTTGGCGGGAATCCTCGGCGTCGCCGGATTCGTGGCGCTTCGCGCGTCTGCCAACCGCGCATTCCGGATCGAGGACCTGTTCCTCATCAACCGCGAAGGTCTCCTAATCGCGCACACGACGAGCCGTCGCGACTCGCACGGGGACGAAGACATCCTCGCCGGGATGCTGACGGCCATCATGTCGTTCGCGCAGGACGTGTTCCAGGAAGAAATCGGAGGGCTGCGGCAGTTCGAAATCGGAAACAAGACGGTCGCGCTCGAGCACTCCCAGCATGTGTACGTCGCCGCCATCGGATCGGGCTCCATCCGAAATCGTCTTTCGACGAGTCTGCGGGACTTCCTCGCGGACATCGAGGAACGATACGGGGACCGGCTTCAGTGGTGGTCCGGGATGAACGAAGATCTCCTCGGCATCGATGCGATGGTCCAATTGTTCGCACGGCGCGAACGGTATCGCCGCGGCGATTGGAAGCGACACGCATCCCCTCGAGCCGGACCGCAGCCCGTCCCGAACCCCGAGGAGCGCGGTTCTGAAATTCACGTGGTCCTCGTGCCGAAAGAGCCGCTGCGGCCCTTCTAGCGAATTACTTCGCAAGCGCCTCGAGCAGGATCACGCCTCCGACGAGGAGGTAGAGCGCGTACACGTCGCCCCCGAACGCGAGTACGATGAGGCCCGCGAAAAGGGCGAGCGTCCGGCTCGCGTTCAGGATGAGCTCGCGGGTCGCCGTGACCGCCGGGATCGAGTCCTCCATGCGATCGACCAGGATCGTGTAGATGAAGGATGGAGCGACGACCGAGGTCATCGATAGCCAGCCGATGGCGAACGCGAAGGTGCCCAGATCGCGAGACGCGAATGCGAGCAGGCAGGCGGGCACCGAGAGGACCGGTCCCAGGAGGAGAAAGGGACTCCGGACTCGCACTCGGTCTGAGACGCGGCCGAGCAGCACTGCGGCGATGCCTGCCGCAAGGGAGAAGAGCGCGAACAGCAGGCCGAGGGCGAACGAATCCTTCGTGAGGATAAAAGAGCCGAGCGGCGTGGCGACGGAGAGGATGCCGTCGACCCCTCCCTGTCCCGCGAATGCGAGAGCCGTGCGTGAGCCCATCCGCCGCAAGTCGATCACGTAGGAAAAGGACTCCTCTGGCCGGACGAGCCTACGCGCACGGATCAGGTTGGCCGCGAGGATAAGCCCGCCGAGAGCAAAGAGGAACGGAAAACCCACGGTGTCTGCGAGATAGCCTCCAAGGACCGGCGCGACGATGGCGACCGTCATGAAGGTCGCGGTGACGGCCGCCAGCCGACCCGCGCGGTTCGCCGGACTGGTCTCTCTCACGAGCAGAGAATTCATGGGGAGCCAGAACAACGGCAAGTAAATTCCGAACGCGAGTCCTCCGATCAGGACGACCCAGCTCGCCGGCAACAATGCAAACGCGAAGTGACCCGCGGACATCGTCGCAAGGCCAATCGTCATGCTCGTCCTCGCTCGAATTGGTCGGCCGCGAGCCATGAAGAGGACGCCAAGCGCGGCGGTGAGGAAGGCGATGACCCACAGGAGGGTAGCGACCCGGAAGTCAAGCGGCCGGCTCACGAGGTAGACAATCCAGAAACTCCCGGTCATCTGGTTTCCGAACGACTGGACCGCCACGAGCCCCAGCAACTCGCGATACCGGAAGCGCTGCGAGACGCGAAACGGGGGTGGGGCCGGCGGGGCGGATACCATCCGGGCCGCACCGACGCACGCCCCTGTACAAAGAGACTTCGTTTCGAGTTCTGGGTGTCAATCCACAGCGCGGATCGCGGCCATCGGAGGCCAAGTACAATGCTACCGAGAGGGTCATATCGCCCTCCAGCCACGCTCCGGTCTCGCCGGAGAACCGACTCAGCGACTTGTCGCAGGAAGGGCTTCGAGCAAATCGAGAATTGCTGCCACGCCCTCCGCGTTGAGCCGGGCTGAGGACGCCTCGATCCCAACCCGGATGGAAAACGCACTCGGAGGGAGCGTAGCGAACAGCGCCTCGTCGGTCCAATCGTCGCCAATCGCGAGGATGAAGTCCCACGATTCTCGTGAGAGTTTCAGCGCAAAGTGGCTGCCCTTGTTCACCCGCGCGCGGCGAATCTCGACGACCTTGTTCCCCGGCAAGACCTGAAGATCGAAGTTCGCGGTCAGCGTGGTCAGGATGTCGACGAGGTCCTTGGCCGCAAGGGTCCCGGATTCCACATCCGCCGAGCGATAGTGCCACGCGATCGAGAAGTCTTTCTCTTCGAGTGAAGACCCGGGGACACGATCGAGGAACCGCTCCATGACGGGCCGAAACCGGCCCTTCCAGCTCTCCTCGAGCGGAATCGCGGCCCTCCACTCCGGGTCCCCGCGATCGCGGACCCACGCACCGTGTTCTGCGATGAGCGTCAGAGGGAGGTCCCCGAACCATTGCTCCAATTCTTGTCGCCGTCGACCGCTCACGAGCACGACGTGGTTCGCGGGATCCGCGCCAAGTCCTTTCAGGATTCCCGCAGCGCGGTCGTCCGGGCGTGCCGTGTCCCGATGCCGCGAGAGGGACACGAGCGTTCCGTCATAGTCGAGGAGCAGCAGTCGTCGGGTTGCCTTCCGGTACGCTTGCCGGATCTCCTTCCGATGCCCGTCCGAAAGGTCCTTCGCCGCGAGATCCTGGGACAGCCGGACGGCGTCGTCCAGGCGCTCGAGGAACCGCGTCGCCCAGGTGCGAGCGTCGTAGCGGCGGAGCCGCTCCTGCATCGCACGGATTCGCGCGGCTTGTTCGTCCAACGGCATCGTGAGCGCTCGGTGGATCGCGCCGACGACATCCTCGACGTCGTTCGGGTTCACGATGAGGGCCTCAAGCATCTCCTTCGATGCCCCGGCCATCTCGCTCAGGATGAGCACCCCACGCGGTTCTTGCTTCGCGGCGACATATTCTTTCGCGATGAGGTTCATCCCATCCCGCAGGGGAGTGACGATCGCCACATCGCTCACCCGGTAGAGCGCAAGGAGCTCGTCGAAGTCCAGCTGGCGGTACACATATCGGATGGGCGACCACGCGATCGTGCTGTACCGGCTGTTGATGCGCCCCACGCGCTCGTCAATCGTCCGCTTCAACCGTGCATACTCGGCCACTCGCTCGCGGGAGGGCACGACCGCGAGGAAGTAGGTAATTTTCCGACGCCACTCCGGGTGCACTTCGAGGAATCGGCCGAACGCTTCGAGCGCCTCCGGGATGCCCTTCGTATAGTCGAGGCGGGAAATCGAGAAGAGCAGCTTCGAGGGCTCCAGCCCTTTCCTCAATCGTGCGATCGAACGCGCGGCCGCTGGACCGATCGACGTCGAATTGAACTTCGCGACGTCGACCCCGAGCGGGAACACATCGACTTGAACCGCTCGGTGGCCCGCGACGACGGTGCCGATCCGGTTGTCGAGGCCCAGGTCGCGGAGGAGGCTTCCGAGGAACGCACGCGCATAATCGTAGGTGTGAAAGCCGATCAGATCGGCACCGAGCATGCCTTGGAGGATTTCCTTGTGCCACGGGAGGAGACGGAACACATCGTATGGCGGGAATGGGATGTGGAGGAAGAATCCGATCCGCGCTTCGGGCATCCGCTCTCGAATCAATCGGGGCAGGAGGAGGAGATGATAGTCATGGATCCAGAGCTGATCGTCCGGGCGGAGAGCACGCACCACCGTGTCCGCGAACCTCGCGTTGACGGTGCGATACGCCTCCCATTCGGAGGCCGAATACCTCGCGTACGTCGAGAAGGAGTGAAACAACGGCCACAGTGTCCCATTCGAAAAGCCACTGTAGTAAGGGCGGGCCAGATTGTGAGGCAGGACGACAGGATAGCAATCGAACTCCTTTTCCAAGCGAGCGGTGACCTCCTTGGTTTCGCCCGGGGCGATCGAGCCGGGCCATCCGAACCAGCGACCTCGCAATTCTCGATGAACGGATGCGAGGCCTGCCGCGACCCCGCCGGGATTCGCCTGAACGTCGAGGCGGTTCCCGACGCGCCGAACGGTGACCGGGAGACGGTTCGAGACCAGGATAAGAGTCATGTCCGCAGCGAGCCCCTCATGCACCCAATGGCCGCGTAATCGTGGTGGATGGCACGAGTCGATCTGATCCGGGGATACGGGCTTGTCCGGAGCCGGGAGTACATCGCGCGTTATAATGCTGTCTCGCGATGGCCTTCCCGATGCGTCAGTCGAGCGCCACGAAGACGATGAAGACAGGGATTTTCCCGCAGCTCGAAACGGTTGCGCAGTCGAATCCCCGAAAGCGTTTATACGTTGTCCCTTGATAGGCGCCGGCTGCGGGGATCGCCTAGCCTGGTAGGGCGCGGGATTGCTAATCCCGTGCGCTCTGCGCTCGGGGGTTCAAATCCCCCTCCCCGCGCGGTTGCCATGCGCGTGCGAACGTACGATGAAATCGATCCCCTTGCGGCATTCCGACTTAGCGTGCTCTCCTTCGGATCTGCGTGGGACGAAGCCAAGGTGCGCCGAGTTCGCGCTCACGACCGGACGTACCTCGAGGAGTTCGCACTCTACGCGGTGGAGCGCGGCCAGGTTCTCGCTCAAGTCGTCCCTCGACGCTTGGCCGTGCGGACGACGGGTGGCGTCGAAGAAATCGGCGGCCTGGCAGGAGTGTGCTCACACCCGGCCGTTTGGGGACGCGGCTTCGCGCGCCGCCTGATCGAGGCGACACACGATCGGTTCCGCGAACTCGGCCTGAGCGTGTCGGCCTTGACGACGAGCCGCAACATCCGCGGGTACGGGGTGTACGCGCGGCTCGGGTACGTGGACCTTGCGCCGTTCCAACAGGCGATCCGGAAGGTGACCCGGCGCAGGGCTCCGAGGGGGTACCGACTGCGAGCTGCGAAGCGTTCGGACATATCGACGATCCATCGCCTCTATCGAACCCATACGCGGGGGATGCTTGCCTGGACCGAACGACCGGAGCGGGCTCTCGAATGGGCCGTCATCCGGACCCGCGACTACCTTGAGAAATATCGAATCATCCTGCGAGGCGGCAATGCGGTGGGATACCTTCGCACGCGCCCTGACGACGGGATCACGATGGAAGAGGTAGTCGCTCCGAACGCTCTGGACTTCCGAGCCGCGGTCGCGCTGATGGAGGCGAAGGCGGAGGCGGGAATCG
>DATGWB010000098.1:0-21574 GCA_035299725.1 Thermoplasmata archaeon | reverse complement strand
GCCTGATTCTCAGGTCGGCACGTTTATCGGGCTCCCGCCGGGATGAAATCGCGTGCGTAAGATTCGGAGTGGAATCTACGGACTCAACCCGCTTTTGGACGGCGGCATCAACGAGAACAGCACGACCGTCGTGATCGGTCGATCCGGCGCGGGCAAGACCACCCTCGCGACGCAGTTCATCCGCCGCGGCTTGCAGGACGGCCAGGAAGGCGTCTTCGTCTCGCTCGATGAGAACAAGGAGCAGATCATCCGCGAGGCGGTCGAGATGGGCTGGTCCGACATCCTCGACTACCTCGACAACGAGCTCCTCGTCTTCATCGATGCGTCGGGCCGAGAGTTTTCCAATTTCATTGGCAAAGAACTTCCGGCGTTCGTCGCGGACTGGAAAGGCAGCAACGCTCGAATCGTCGTCGACCCGCTCACGCCGGTCCTGTGGTCGACGAAGGACCTGTACGAGCAACGCGACCTAATTGGCTACATGTTCAAACAGACGCGAAAAGTGGGAACGGTCCTGTGCACGCTCGAGGAACACGGCCCCGGGGACCTCGCGGGTCCCGAGACCGTGATCCCGATGTACTTGGCGGACTGCGTCGTCCACCTGAAGTTCAACAGTGACCACGCGAGCCCGTCGCGTCTCCTGAACATCGTCAAGTGCCGCAACAGCCGACACAGTCCGTCGGCGCACGCGTTCCAGATCGTCCGCGGCCTCGGGATCGTGATCGAAGGCGTCGATGGCCGAAAGCCCGCCTCGGCGAAGGCACCGTCCCAGCTCCGTCAACTCTTGCTCACCCATTCGATGCCGAAGAACGTGCGCGACGCGCTCGAGAAATCCTTGGATGGACTCACGGACGACGACTTTCGCACGCTGAAGCCGGAGCAAGTCCTCGACCTGATTATCCAGGAGTACCAGGGGGCGTGACGTGGCCCGCGGGCTGGGTCGTGCCCTGCAGCGGGCCGTGTCCCGGGAAGGGACCGATGTCGACTTGGACGGCGAGGGCCGCAGCCTCGCGAACGCTCGGCGTCGGCAAGTGTTCCGGTACCTCTGTCTTCGACCGTGCGCCCGGATCGGAGACATCAGTCGGGACCTGAAGATGTCCCCCGCGACCGTGCGCTGGCACACGTGGGACCTCATCGAGAACCGGTACCTCCAGTCCGAGGGCGTGAGGGTCTTTCCCTCCGGACTTATCGATCCGGGGGACGTGCCTCTCTTTGCGGCCCTTGCCGCGGCCGGTCGGGCCGCCGTCCTCGCGGCGGTGTCCGACGTCCCCGGCCTCTCGTTCCAGGAGATCGCGTCCCGCGTGGGGCTCACCCGACAGTCCGTGAGCAAGGTCGCCTCAGAACTCGTCGAATTCGGTCTCGTGCGCATCCTCGACGACGGTCGCTTCCGCCGCGTTCATCCGACCGTTCTCCTTGCCCGGAAGCGCGAGGCAAACCGGGCCCGCGCCGAGGCGTTCGGGGAGGCGCTCCTCCGGCGATTGTCAGACGAAGGTCTGGCGCCGGAACTCGTGCGACGCGAGGAAACGACCCTGCTGGTCCGATTTGGCACGGGAGCCCAACGGGTCCTCTTGGAAGTCCCGGTCGATCCGTACGAGACCTCGTGGAAGGCACCCGTCTGAAGGCCATGTTAACGGATTGAATAGACGGCGTGATACGGACGATACAACGCGCTTTAAGTAGCACGTGGACCCCCACTCGACGATGGACGAGAGCTACCTCGAGTGGCTGATCGGACTCCCGGGATTCGGCGAGGCAAAGGCCCGGCGAGTCGCCGAGCGGTTCCCCTCGTTCGAACTGCTGCGGGCCTCCAACCGCGAGCAACTGTCCGCGGTCGAAGGCGTCACGTCCGGGGACATCGAGACGCTCCTGGGTCTTCTCTCGGACGGATCGGGACGGGACGCATCGGGCCAGCTCTTCCTCTGTCCGCAATGCGGCTCCTTCGCCGGGACCGCGGCGAAATCGTGCCCATCCTGCGGCGTCGAATTCGAAGCCTCGGCGGACTCCGGTTTGTCGGACCAGATTGAAGACTTCGTCGCCGAAGAGGACGCACCGGCCCGGATGTGCCTCACGTGCGGTGCGGGGATGGGCAGCGGGGCGACGAAGTGCGACGTTTGTGGACGTTCGTACACTCCCGAGGAAATCGCGCTGCTCCCTGGGTTCCAGCCGGATCTCGGCGAGAGCGCGCCGTTCTGTTCCCGCTGCGGCGGATACCTGTTCTCCGATGAAACCGAGTGCGCGATCTGCGGCACGGCGGTCGCTTCGTCGAAGCCGCTCGGGCCGTCGGTCAACGCGAAAGGCGTCGTGAAGGACTTCTTGACGCGCTGGCAGCGGATGGCCCCGGCCGTCCCAGCACTATCGGAGACGGACCGGCTTCAGGAAGAACTCGAACACTACGACCGCCTCCTCGATACGGACTCGACGCTGGAGCGGGCCTGGGTCAACCGGGCGAAGATCCTTGAGAAGTTGGGGCGATCGAAGGAAGCCGCGGACTCCCTCGCGAAGGCCGCGGACCTGAATCCGGCGAAAGACCACGAGGATCGCCTCGAGGTCCAGAACATCCTGCGCGCTTCCGTCGACGCGTCGGCCCTCCCTGCTCGTTGGCGCCAACCGGCTGCCACGGCCGCGCCGAAGGTCGGCGAGACGCGACTCGTCGAGGCCCTCAGCCACTACGATTCCCTCCTCCGCGCAGACCCCTCCTTGGCCGTGGCGTGGCGGACGAAAGGCGAGATCCTGGACCGACTCGGACGTCGCGACGAGGCCCGAGATTGTTTCGAACGCGCGGACCTGCTGGAGCGAGCGGAAGGCCGATCCCTTCAGGCGGCCGCAACCGGCCTACGGTCCAGCGGACTGGCGACTCCCCGTCCCGTCGGGTCCGGCCACGTGAACGGCCGCGTCAACGGCACGCGCGGCGGCCGGACGAACGGACGCACGAATGGCCGCACGAACGGGCGCGTGAATGGCCTCGCCGAGGGCCGCGTGAACGGATTGACGACCGGGGCCGTCAACGGACTCACGTTCGGCAAAGGGGCCACGAACGGGCTGGTCAACGGGAACGGATTCACGAATGGCCGCCGAGGACGTTATGGTCCCCCGCGGATCCCTGCCCAACCCCACTGGTCTCGATCCGTGGTCGGGATTGCGGCGGTCGTGGCCCTCATGGTCATCGTCCCGATCCTGGCGAGCATGCTGTCTCCTTCGCCGAGTGGGCCGTCGGCAATCATCCGGATCGACGGGGATTTCAGCGACTGGGCGAAGTTCCCGACGTACTCGATCAACCCAACGGTCGCAATCCAGAATCCGGCCGTGAATCTCCAGGCGATCAAGATCGCTGCGCAGGACCAAGAGCTGTTCGTGTACGCCCGGGTCCAAGGTCAGCTATTCCAAAGTGTTGCCGTGAACGAGACGGACAGTATGTTTGTGTTCCTCGACCAGGACAACAATCGGTTGACCGGCTACCCGATCGGGGATCTTGGGGCAGATTCGATGGTCGAGGTGACCGGATGGCAAGACTACCGCGGCGTCCAACACCAGGTCACGAGTTATCTGTTCGACGAGTCGGTGACCCCTCGGTCGAATGATTGGAACCGGTTCCGGCCCGGCGGATCCGCGCTGGCGGCCTTCAGCGGCTCGCAACTCGAACTCCGTACATCCGTGACCAATCCTGGGCGGGCGCGGGTTCTCGTATATTCCGCCGACAACCTCGGAGAACGCGTCCCCGCGGACGGCTCCGTTCAGGTGGGCCGAGCGACCCTGATCGTGGGCCAGCAGACGATTGCGCCGGATATCATCACGAGTCCGAACGTCACGATGCTTCGAATCACGCTGACTCCGATGGGCGGCGTGACGTCCCTGACGACGTTGAACCTGACACGCCTCGGGAACTCCACCGACTCGGTGAATCTCACCGTCTACCGGGACGATGGCAACGGAGTCCTCGACCCCGCTGACCGGCTGCTCGCGAGCGCTCCGGTGTTGGGGACCGCCGCAAGCTTGCCGATGAGCGAAAGCGTGGTCTCTCCCGCGGTCCTCTGGGTCGAGGCGCGCTGGACAAACTTCACACCGACGTCAACGTTTGGGCTGTCGATTGCAGGAGTCGGTTCCAACGGCACCGTGAGCTTCCGACCTCCGGAGACCGGCCTCGTCTACCTCGGAGCCGCGCCGACGAGTCTGAGGGTCGACGGCGCCTTCAGAGATTGGCGCGGTCGGCCGTACGGCCAGGATGCACTCGGCGATGTGACGAACCAGACCGGCGGGCTGCAATACGATGCCAACGTGGATCTGCTTGCGACGGCCGTCGACGTGGCGTCCAACTTCACCGGCTATGTCCGTGTGGACGGCCGCCTCTTGGGCGGCGAAGACATTCCGACGACTCGGATTCGAACGTATCCCGGCCCTCCCGCGACGAACGTCACCGTGGCGCCCCAGCCTCCAGCCCGAGGTGAGGACGTGGTGGATGCGTTCATCGACTCGGACAACTCGAGCGCAACGGGCCTGTGGTCCGATGTCCAAGGCAACGCCTATGGGTTCGACTACGCGATTGCGATCATCGGAAGGAACGGCGCGGTGAATTCGAGCGGCCTCTACGCGTTCGCGCCGGGGACCGCGAACCCGTGGACTTTCGTTCGACCGGTCGCGGTGGCGTTCGACGCCCATCGCATGGAGTTCGCCGTCAACGCGACGGCCCTGAACCTCACCGCCGGGTATCGGGTGGTCTACCTCGCGTCGGACTGGCGGCTCGGATACGATGTCGCGCTCCCCGACGCCGCCGTCGCCCGATTCCCGATCGCGGCCCAGGCGGCGACGAACGCGGTGATCAACGAGGTCTCGCCCCAGCCGAACCCGGAGTGGGCCGAGCTCGCGAACCCCACCGCGACTCCGATTTCCTTGAACGGCTGGAACCTCGCGCTGCTCCGGGGGACCAAACTCACCGTCATCTTTACGTTCACGACGCAGACCCTCGGTGCGTGGGGATCCGGCCTCGAGTACCTTTCAGTGGTCCTCCCTGCCAACTCGCTCCCCAACGGGAACGCTCAGCTGATGCTTCGGCAGGGGACCACGGTCGTCGACCAGACGACCTATTCTTCGAGCGTCGGGAGCGGTCAGACGTGGGCGCGGTTCAAAGACCCGATCACGGGAAAGCCAATGGACACGAACAACGACGCCGCCGACTTCTACGTCTCTCTGTCGCCGTCTCCAGGCCGGGGAAACGATCGCCACCGCCCGACGATCACGGTCGTCAAGATTGGGAGCCGGACCGTCGCGGCGCCTGGCGAGCTGATCACCTATACGTTATACTATAACAACACGGACACCGGGATGGCGAAGACGACTTGGATCAACGACACGCTGCCCTCCGGTGTCGTCTACTCGTCCTCGAGCGTTCCGTACAGCTACATCATCGGCCCGACCTACGGGTGGATGTTCACGAACGTCATGCCGGGGGCCCATTCCTTCACGGTCACGGTCCAGGTGACCGCGACGACAACGGATGGGCAGGTCCTTCGGAACACGGTGACCTTGGATTACACCGACCAGCTTTCCCGGCCTCTCCCGAGGAGCCGCGGATGGGCGAACACGACGGTTTCGCGGCCGACCATCACGGTCGTCAAGACCGCCACCCCCACGAACGCGAAAGCCGGCGACCTCGTGACCTTCCGGATCTATTACAACAACACCGGCTCCGTCGCCGCGGGCACGGTCACGATCAAAGACTCTTTGCCGACCGGCTTCGACTACATCGGGGCGACGCCTGCGCCGACCTGGAACAACGGGCGCACGTTCTATTGGAACTTCACGAACATCGCGCCAGGCCCGCACAGCCTCACGATGACCGCCCGCGTGAACGCGAGCTTCAGCGGCACGCAGCTCGTGAACTGGGCGTTCCTCAACTACACGACCGTCGGCGGGTACCCGCTGACCGGAAGCACGTCCTCGGTCACGGTCTCGATCCCCGAGCTCTCCGACATGATCTTTGTCGCGGTGGTCCCCGTCATCATCCTCGGTCTGAAGGTCCGGGCGAAGCGCCGCTCGAAGGAATAGAGAGTGGCTGACAGCGTTCCAAGGACCAACGGCCGTTAGAACGGCACGGTTCGTCGTCCACCACAAGGATGGACGGCTAGCGTGCCTAGGTCGTCGGCCCAAGCCTTCCTCAAAGGAAGGCAGGCTTCGCGCAGGCTCGCGCACTGCACTACCGCAGGGAACGTGGGCGGGCTTAACTTCCGGGTTCGGGATGGGACCGGGTGTATCCCCGCCGCTTTGGCCGTCAAACCACTGCTGAGACGGCGAGGGGAGGCTCGGTATATCAGGATTTCGAAGGACGGTGTCTAGCGACCGAGGCCGAGCACCGCGAGAATGAGGTTCCCCGCGAAGAAAGCGAGCAGGAATCCGACGAAGAGCGGGAGCATGAACGGGGTCTTCGGCGTGACCCACGCGCGATCGACTCCTGTGGCGCGCAGCCGGGCAATGTCTTCGACGGGATTTTCTCCGCGCTTCGGGAACAGGACGAGGACGTGTTCTCCCGTGGGCGTGATTTTCTCCATGAGCCATGCGTGGGTGGGGAATGAATCGAGCCGGGCACGGTAACCGAGGAACGCCTGCGGGATTGCGAGGTCTCCTCGGAGCGCGTTGAAGAGGAACAGTCCGATCGGGATGGCCAGCGACACGATCGCCGCGTCCACCCAGACGACCAGCGAGAACGGGAAGACGGTCCGCAGGACCGAATCGACCCGCGGGTCCGGCATGAAGAGCGGAAAGGGCAGGGCATTCGGATAGGTCGGGACCAGGAGCGTGATCGCCATCAGGCCTTTGGCATCCGCGCCGCCGTGGAGCACGCGGAATCGGTAGAACCCTTGATACACGACGATCATGACGGGCATCGATGCCAACTCGGGAGTCGATCCGGAGGCCGGAACGGCCCCCGCGAACGCGAGCGGCGCGAGCCACATCGCCCCGGCAAGGAGGAACACCGCGATCCGGATTGGCCGGGCGTGGAAGCCGTCCTGTTCCGTCAGGGGCCGGCCGAAGAAGACGGCGTAGAAGAGAAGCGCCGCGGAGCCCGCGAACGACCACGCCGGCCAAGGCGCGGATTCCACCACGAGTTGCGCGGCGAGGATGGCGAGTCCCAGCGTTCCGAGGCCGGTCCACAGCGGGTCGCGGACGCGTCGCGTCCGAAGGTCGGACGCCGCCGCGACGACGAGAAAGGCGGTGCCGGCCGCGAGTCGCGTCGCCGCGAACGCGTCCACACGTCCGCATCCCAGCGTCGTTATTTCAAGGGTTGCGTGATCCGCTTCATGGGTCGCAAGACCTGCGTTTTTCTCGGTAACGACTAAATAGACCCTAGCGAATAGCGCAAATCGTCGAAGGATTTTCTCGAATCCCTCCGAGGACCGACATGATGGAGCCGCGGCGAATGAAGGTGAAAGTCTGCCTCGTCGGCGAGCACGCCGTGGGCAAGACCTCGCTGATCAAACGCTACGTGCTGAACGAGTACGACGACCGATATATCGTGACGCTCGGCGCGAAAGTCTCCAAGAAAGAACTCGCGCTTAATCCGAAAGGCGGGGACGCGATCCAGATGGACATGACGATCTGGGACATCATGGGCTCGAAGGGATTCCGCGAGCTCCTTCGCGAGGCGTACTTTCACGGGGCGCAGGGGATCCTCGCCGTCGCCGACATCACCCGATACGACACGCTCGAGGATCTCGACTCGTGGGTCGAGTCCGTGTTCCGGACCGTCGGCGAGATCCCGGTCGCGTTTGCGATCAACAAGATGGACCTGAAGGACCAAGCCGCGTTCGGTGAGGAGCAGGTGAAACAAGCCACGGAGGCCTTCGAAGCCCCGTATTTCTTCAGCTCCGCGAAGACCGGCGAGAACGTCGAGCTCGTGTTCCGGACGCTCGGCGAAACGATCGCGAAGACCGCCGCGAAATCCGCGTCGCAATCGTAGTCCCGCCCGCGCCTCATCGGGATGTGCCGCCGCGTGTTCAACCGTTCCAGCTCACCGCCATAGGCTCAAGTAGCCGGCCCATTCTCCGCCCCTCCGTGTCCGGTGCCGGACCCGCGTCGGCCTCCGTTCGCGTGCGAGTCACCCGGGACCTCGGCCTGTTCGACATCACGATGGCGGCGCTCGGTGCGATGGTCGGCGCCGCGATTTTCCTCCTGGTCGGCGCTGCGTACGCGGTCGCCGGTCCGCTCATCCTGTTAAGCCTCGCGGTCGCCGCGCTCATCGCGGCCCTCGCCGGCATGGCGTACGCCGAGCTCGCGTCGGGCCGACCCGATGCCTCGGGGGGCGCCTACGTCTGGGTGAGAAGCGCGTTGCCCGCGCCGAGCGGGTTCCTGAGCGGCTGGCTCTCGTGGGGCGGACACATCGCCGCCTCCGCGTTGAGCGCCCTCGGCCTCGGGATTTTCCTCGTCGAGCTCCTCCGTCCCTCGGTTCAATCGTCGTTTTTCGGGCCAAATCCGCTGGAGGTCAGCCTCGTCGCACTCGCGGTCCTCGGACTCTCCGCGGTCGCGCACTTCGCGCGCGTTCATCTCCCGCTCCGCGCGCTCGGCCGGTTGACGTTGGGGAAGATCCTCCTGATTGTCCTGGTTGCCGTCCTCGGGGCGATCTCTATCTTCCAACCGGGTCTGCCGCGGGGATTCGTGGTCGGAGCGCCGGTCTCCTCGCTCGAGTTGATGCTCGGGGCGGGGGTGCTCTTCATCGCGTTCCAGGGCTTCGAGGTCGTCGCGCAACTGTCCGACCAAGTGAAGCACCCTGAGAGCAATGTGCCGCGAGGCGTCTTCGTCGCCCTGCTCCTCGCGTTCCTCGTCTACGGCGGGTTCTTCCTCGCGGTGCTCGGCAACGTACCGGCGACCACGCTGGCCGATTGGCCCGGGTGCGCGGCCTGCGTCGGCGGGTCGGAAGACATGGTCCTCTTGGGTGTCCGGTATTTCATCGGGCAGCCGTACGTGCGGGACGCCGTCCTGATCATCGGTGTCGTCTCGATGTACGGCGCTCTGAACTCGAACCTGACGGCGGCGATCAAGACCTCGTTCAGCATGGCGCGCGATCGCCTCCTTCCCGGGATTCTTGCACGGATCGGGGGACGCGAAGTGCCTCCCGCCGCCGTCGCCCTCACGTTCGTCGGCGCGGGGTTCCTCGTCTTCCTGACGATCGAGACGATCGCGATCTTGGCGAGCCTTGCCTTCCTCGGTCTCTTTGCGTTTGTCCACGCATCCGTCATCGCCTTGCGCCGGGGAGAGCGGCGGAGCGCGCCCGGTTTCCGGGTGCCGCTGGTGCCCGCGGTCCCGATGGCCGCGATCGCGCTGAATCTGGCCCTCGGAGCCCTGCTGTGGAATTACCCCGCGCGGAGCGACGCGCCGATTCCGCCCGGGACGTTCGCCACCCTCCTCGGCGGAGTCTGGCTCGCGGTCGGGCTCGCGTATCATTGGATCGGAGGCCGCCGAACCGCGGGCCGTCCGCCTTCGGCCAACGCGGCGGTGGAGGTGCGCGACATCCTGGCGACGTCGGAGGACCACGTGGAGCTGGAACGGTACCGCGTCTTCCTTCCCCTCCGGGAGTTCGAGGACGAGTCCCTCGTCGAACTCGGCGCCCGCATCGCCCGCGCCAAGAACGCGGAGCTCAGCCTCCTCCACGTCGTCGAGATCCCTCGGAACCTCCCGCCTAAGGCGATTCGCTTCCGGTACGTGGACGATCGGATTCGCGGGCTTCAGCGGCTCGCCCGGATCGGGGAGCACTTGGGAGTCGACACGCGTCCCGTGGTCAAGATCGGCCACAAGGTCTACGAGATCATCCTGGACACGATCCGTGAGGAGGCGGTGAACCTCCTCGTCATGGGTTGGCGGGGCGAGCGGATCGAAGGGGATCGCCGGGTCCTCGGGAGTAACATCGACTACTTGATCGAGAACGCGCCGTGCGACGTCATCGTGTTCAAGACCCAAGGTTTCCGACGGCCCCTCCGCCGGATCGTCGTGCTGACGAGCCCGATCTGGAGCCTCGAGGGGATCGACGACCTCGCGTTGATCCTGGCCGCCGAGGACCATCCCGTCGTCGAAGTCGTGGCGCTTGCAAGCGATCCATCGGAAGCCGAGCGTCTCAAGCAGGAGAGCACGCGCTTCGAGGGCCGCGCGCACGAGCGCGGCGTGACGGTCGAGCCGAAGGTCATCTACTCGACGCAATGGGAATCGGAGGCGTTGCGCGAGAGCGCCGAAGCATCATTGCTGATGATTCGTGCAACATCGCCCGGCGGGCTCCGAAAGTTCTCCCTCGGACCGGTCGAGGACCGGATCGTCAAGCTGGCGAAGTGCCCCGTCCTCATCCTGCGGAAGTGGACGTGATCGCCCCGCCCGCGCGGATTTAAGGTGTGGGGACGCTTCCGCGGCCGGGGGTGAGTCGACGGCGCTCTGGATGTCGCGGGAGCCGCTCCCGTGGCCCTCGTTCGTGACGGTCTGGCGGGCGGCGTTTGTCCTTTCCGCCCTTCTCATCGCAGCCGGGATGACGGTGTCGATCGACCTCCAACCGCGCTCGTTCATCGTCCTCGCGACGACGACGAGCGCCCGCGATTCGGGTCTGCTAGACTACCTGATCCCATACTTTCAATCCGACACTGGAATCGGAGTCCGATACACCGCCGTGGGCACGGGCCAAGCGCTCGACCTAGGACGCCGTGGGGATGCAGATGTGGTCCTCGTCCATGCTCCGTCCGCGGAGCTCGCCTTCATGGCGGCCGGCCAAGGACTCTGTCGGAGTCCCGTGATGATGAACCAGTTCGTCGTCGTGGGTCCGAACCAGTCGGATCCCGCGGGCATTTTGGGCCTCACGAACGCGACGATCGCCTTCGAACGGATCCGAACGACGCATTCGCTGTTCATTTCTCGCGGCGACAACTCCGGCACAAACATCATCGAGAAGACGGTCTGGTCCTGGGTTGGCTACACCCCGTCGACCGCGAACGACACGTGGTACAAGGAATCTGGGCAGGGGATGGCCGCGACGCTGGACATCGCGTCCCAGCTCGTCGCATACACGCTCTCCGACGACGGCACGTTCCTCGTGCACTCCGCGAACCTGGAACTCCGAATCGACGTCCAGCACGATCCGGCGCTCCGGAACTTCTACAGCGTGATCCCGGTGAACCCGAGCGTCCACCCGAGCATCTTCGTCGCCGGCGCACTCCGCTTCGCGAAGTGGTTGACGTCGGCGAGGGGCCAATCCCTGATTGGTAATTACACCGCGGGAGGGGTCCGTCCGTTCCAGCCGGACGGGCAGGACCTGTGTCCATGACGGATTTCTCAGAGATCCTCCAGATCGTCGGGCTCTCGATCCTGGTCTCCGGCACTTCGACGCTCATCGGATCCGTGGTCGGCGTGCCCCTCGGCGTCCTGGTCGCGTTGAGAAAATTTCGCGGCCGGAACTTCGTGCGGACGGTCGCGTTCACGTTCTACGGATTCCCGCCGGTCCTCGCGGGCCTGCTCGTCTTCCTCATTCTCTCCCGGGGCGGCCCCCTGGGAGTCCTCGGTTTCCTCTTCACGCCAATCGGGATGATCCTCGCTCAGTCGGTCATCGTCATGCCGATCGTGATGGGCATCACGATCTCGGCGATGATGACGGTGGAGAAACGGCTCCACGACACGTCCCTCGCGCTTGGAGCGAACGAGCGGCAGTGGCGGACCACGGCTTTGCACGACGCCCGGGTCGGCGTATTCACGGCCGTCATGGTCGGTTTCGGCCGCGCGATCTCCGAGGTCGGGACCGTGCTCATCGTCGGCGGGAACATCCGCGGGCAGACGCGGGTCCTGACGACGGCCATTGTCCTCGAAATATCGCAGGCCCATTACGTCGAGGCCACGATCTTCGGAATCATCCTGTTCGTCATCGCCTTCGCCGTCTTCGCGTTCCTCCAGCGCTTACAGGCGAAAGGGGTCGTATGAGCGCGGCCCCGCTCTCCCTGCAGGGAATCCACAAGTCGTTCGGGGCTAAGCAGGTCCTTCGAGGTTTGGACGCCGACGTGCGGGCCGGCGAAATCTTTTCGATTGTCGGTCCGAGCGGAGCCGGGAAGACGACCGCGCTTCGCCTCCTGGATCTCCTCGAATCGCCCGACGCGGGCCGGATCACGTTCCACGGGAAGTCGTATCCCATCCGTTCGTCCGAGTCGCTCGCGCAACGGCGCCGCATGGCCCTGGTGATGCAGAACCCGACCGTGTTCCGCGCGACGGCGTTCGAGAACGTCGCGTACGGGCTGTGGCTGCGAGGGGTGCCGGACGCCGAACTCCGCGGGCGCGTGTTCGCGGGCCTCGACTTCGTCGGACTGTTGGAAGCCGCAAAGGAGCCGGCCGAAAAGCTCAGCGGCGGCGAGCAACAGCGCATCGCCTTCGCCCGAGCGGCCGTGCTGAACCCAGAGATTCTGCTGCTCGACGAATTTACCGCGAACCTCGACCCGTTCAATGTTCGCCTCCTCGAACAGTCGATCCTGCGGTACCGCCACGAGACGGGATGCACGGTCGTGATCGTCACGCACAACTTGTTCCAGGCCAAGCGCCTCGCGGATCGGGTGGCGTTGCTCCTCGACGGCCAATTCGTCGAGGTTGCGCCAGCGGCAGACTTCTTCGACCATCCGGCGCGGGCGGAGACGCGCGCGTTCCTATCGGGCGAAATGGCGTACTAGTCAGATGAGGGTGACGTCGACCGTCTCCACGCTCCCGACTCCAGGGATGGCGGCCAGGGACTGCTCCAGCGGGTCGGACCCTCCAGATGCGTCGCTCACGACCGCCACCGCGAGAATCGCCTTCAGACCGAACGCGACGGGCTGCTCGCGCAGATCCCGCAGGGCGCTCCCGAGCGTCGACCGGACCCGCGACCGGATCGACTCGAGGTCCGTGTCGGCATCGTCGGGCATGATTCGGAACGTGACTGCCACGGATCCCATCGCGCACCTCACGGCCCAGTAAACGAACAGACCGGGCACCGGTAGGAAACGGATTGGTCGCGGCATCGCGCGCACCGCCCGATCTTCCCTTGGCCGCAGCTCGGGCACGGGAACAAGGTCGTGCCTTTTCCGGAGAGGACGGCGCCGCACGAGGTGCAGCGGCTCTCGACACGAATCACGAAACGCGGGATGAAGTGGGTCTATAAATCGTTGTGCTCCCGAGCTATCTATATCCTGCGATTTGAATAATTATGGCTCCTCCGATCCGATCCGGCCAATGAGGTTCGCGCGCACCGCAAACTTTAATACGAAGGCTCGTTTTGGCAAACGGTCGCATGTCGCCGCCGCTAGCCGGAGGGCCCGTAGCTCAGCTAGGTAGGATGGCGAACCAACACCGTCCCTAGAAAGAGCATCCGGCTTTTAGCCGTCCTTCTTCACCGGAGAACGGAAAGAAACCGGGTGGTCCGGGGTTCGAACGGGCCCTGCGGACCGCGCGGGGTCCCCGAAAGTCCCCGCGGGCCCGTACGGCTCGCGCGCGCGTGGCATGCCAGGTGGAAAACGGTCGCCCAGGGAGGACCTCCCCTTGAGGTTTAACGTGTTGGAGCATCAGCTAGTACCAGAGCATCGCCTCGTGCCGGAGGAAGAGGCGGAGCGGGTCTTGAAGGCGATGAAGATCACGAGAGACCAGCTCCCGAAGATTCGGAAGAGCGATCCCGTGATCCAGGTCCTCGAGAAGATCGAGGGGCCCATCGAGGAAGGCCGGATCATCCGCGTCACACGGGTGAGCGGGACCGCGGGCGTGTCGGAGGCCTATCGCCTCGTCATCGGGAGGTAGAACATGCGCGAACTCATCGATGCGTTCTTCCGAGAACGCTCCATCGTCAACCATCACATCGCCTCGTTCAACGACTTCCTTCCGACGATCGACAATCCGAATTCGCGGATGCAACGGATCGTGGACAACCTGCGCTCGTCCCCCGAGGACGAACGCCGCGGCATCATCAAGCTCGACGAGGACCGGACCGAAGGCGACGTCATCGAGATCCGGATCGGCCGGAAGCGGGACGACCGCGGACGGATCGACCTCGAGGCGAAGCCGACGATCACGCTGGGCCTGCCGGTCGTCAAGGAGGCGAACGGGGCCACGCACCCGCTCAACCCGATGGAAGCGCGCCTGCGGAACCTGAACTACACGGCCCCGATCTACCTCGACTTCACGGTCATCGAGAACGGCATCGAACGGGAGCCGGAGCGGGTGCACATCGGCAATTTCCCGATCATGGTCAAGTCGAAGCGGTGCCTCCTCTACAAGGAAAACATGGAGACGGAAGGGGAGCTCACGTCCGACGAGTACAAGCGCAAGCTCATCGAGATGGGCGAGGACCCGTACGACCCGGGTGGCTACTTCATCATCGGCGGGACGGAGCGGGCCCTGATCTCGCTCGAGGATCTCGCGCCGAATCGCGTCCTCGTCGAGTTCAACGAACGCTACGGCCGCAAGGTCGAGGTCGCGAAGGTCTTCTCGCAGAAAGAGGGGTACCGCGCCCTCACCCTGATGGAGAAGAAGAAGGACGGGCAGCTGATCGTCAGCGTGCCGACCGCGTCCGGACAGATCCCGCTGATCATCCTCATGAAAGCCCTGGGCATGGAGAAGGACGAGGACATCTACAATGCGGTCGTCTCAACGCCCGAGATGGCGAACATCGTCTACGCGAACATCGAGGAGTGCCAGAACAAGAAGATCTACCCGCCGAACGGGATCTTCACGCGCGACGACGCGATCAGTTACCTCGAGAAGAAGTTCGCGACGGGCCAGGCGAAGGAATACCGGATCAAGAAGGTCGAGTCGATCCTCGACCGCTCGCTCCTCCCGCACCTCGGCGACACCCGCGAGGACCGGATCAAGAAGGCGATCTTCCTCGGACGCGTCGCCCGCACGGTCCTCGAGCTGTCCCTCGGCATGCGCCGGGAAGACGACAAGGACCACTACGCGAACAAGCGGCTGAAACTCGCGGGCGACCTGATGGAGGACCTGTTCCGGGTCGCCTTCGCGAACCTCGTGAAGGATCTCAAATACCAGTTGGAGCGATCGTACGCGCGGCGCCGGGAGCTCAAGATTTCCTCGGCGATCCGTCCGGACCTCCTCACGCAGCGGCTGCTCCACGCGCTGGCGACGGGCAACTGGGTCGGCGGCCGCGCCGGCGTCAGCCAGCTCCTCGACCGAACGTCGAACATGAGCGCCTTGAGCCATCTTCGGCGCGTCACCTCGCCGCTCACGCGGTCCCAGCCGCACTTCGAGGCGCGCGACCTCCATCCGACCCAGTGGGGCCGCCTCTGTCCGAACGAGACGCCGGAAGGCCAGAATTGCGGGCTGGTCAAGAACTGCGCCCTCGTGATCGACGTGTCGGAGGGATTCCCCGAGGAAGAGGTCAAGCTCCTCCTGGCCGACCTCGGGACGAAGCAGGTCAAGGGCCAGCAGACCCAGCTCACCCGCGTCTACGTCAACGGGGATCTCGTCGGGCTCCATGAGGACCCGAAGGTGCTCGTGGCCGAGATCCGGGAGCGTCGGCGATCGGGCCTCCTGAGCCACGAAGTCAATGTCCGCCTTGACGAGAACATGGGAGAGATCATCATCAACTGCGACGAGGGCCGGATCCGGCGCCCGTTGCTGGTCGTGAAGGATGGCCACATCGTCTTCTCGCGCAAGCACGTGGACGAACTGAAGATGGGCCGCCTCCGGTTCTCCGATCTCGTCCGGAACGGGATCGTCGAGTGGATCGACGCGGAAGAAGAGGAAGACACGTTCATCGCGATCTATCCGTACGACGTCCCGAGCCGGTGCAAGGAGTGCAAGCACCCGCTGAGCCGGAACGACGTCACGTGGGCGAATATGGGAAGCCGTGACGACGAGGCCGAGCTCCTGTGCGCGCATTGCCACAAGACGTTCACGGTCAAAGCGGCGATCACGAAAGAGCACACCCACATCGAGGTCGACCCGATGGTGATCCTCGGGGTCGCCTCCGGCGTGGTCCCCTATCCCGAGCATAATTCTTCGCCGCGCGTCACCATGGGCGCCGGGATGGCCAAGCAGTCCCTGGGCCTCGGGTCGAGCAACTACCGCCTGCGGCCGGATACCCGAAGCCACCTGCTCCACTACCCGGAGCAGCCGCTCGTGCAGACGGACTCGATGAAGTACGTCTCGTTCAACGAACGACCCGCGGGCCAGAACTTCGTCGTCGCGGTCATGTCCCACCACGGATACAACATGGAAGACGCGATCGTCATGAACAAGGCCTCGATCGATCGCGGCCTCGGGCGCTCGTCGTTCATGCGAACGTACCGCGCGGAGGAACGCCGCTACCCGGGGGGCCAGGAAGACCACTTCGAGATCCCGTCCCCGGACGTCCGAGGCGCCCGCGCGGACCTGTCGTACGCGAACCTCACGCCGGATGACGGCCTCATCTCGCCGGAGGTCCTCGTCCAGGGCGGCGAGGTCCTGATCGGGAAGACGAGTCCGCCGCGGTTCCTCGAAGAAGAGACGGACTTCCTGACCCCGCAGAAGCGCCGCGAGACGTCTGTCACGGTGCGGCACGGGGAGAGCGGCTGGGTCGACTCCGTCATGCTCACGGAGAGCGAGAACGGCTCGAAGCTCGCGAAGGTGAAGGTGCGCGACCTCCGGGTCCCGGAGCTGGGTGACAAGTTCGCGTCCCGCCACGGGCAGAAGGGCGTTATCGGGCTCATCGCGCCCCAGGAAGACATGCCCTTCACCGCGCAAGGCATCATCCCGGACCTCATCATCAATCCCCACGCGATCCCGTCCCGGATGACCGTGGCCCACGTCCTCGAGCAGATCGGCGGAAAGGTCGGCTGCCTCGAAGGCCGGTTCATCGACGGCACGCCCTTCTCCGGCGAGCGCGAAGAGGCGATGCGAAATGCCCTCGTGGAGAATGGGTTCCGGTCAAACGGCAAGGAGATCCTGTATGACGGCCGCACGGGCCGCATGATCCCCGCGGAGATTTTCATCGGCGTCATCTACTACCAGAAGCTCCACCACATGGTCTCCGGCAAACTCCACGTCCGGTCCCGTGGGCCGGTGCAGATCCTCACGCGGCAGCCGACGGAAGGACGGTCCCGCCAGGGTGGCCTGCGGTTCGGCGAGATGGAACGGGACTGCCTGATCGGCCACGGCGCCGCCATGGTGATCAAGGACCGCCTGCTCGACGAATCGGATGGGACGATCCAATATGTGTGCGGCAACCCGGACTGCGGTCACTTCGCGATCAAAGATCGGAAAGGGAACCTCCGATGTCCGGTGTGCGAGAACACGTCGAAGATCTATCCC
The DNA here is from genome assembly GCA_035299725.1 of Thermoplasmata archaeon. Taxonomy (GTDB): domain Archaea; phylum Thermoplasmatota; class Thermoplasmata; order RBG-16-68-12; family RBG-16-68-12; genus RBG-16-68-12. Next base: position 4,309 of record DATGWB010000098.1, on the reverse strand, counting down.
GTCCAGACGTCGTACGCGTTCAAGCTCCTGCTCGACGAACTCCTGTCCTTGGGGGTCGTCATGCGTCTGCAGCTGGAGGACATGCGATGATGTCTTCCATGAGGGGGGTCACGAAGCGAATCCAGGCGATCAAGTTCGCTCTCCTGAGCCCCGATGAGATCCGCCGGATGTCGGCGACGAAGATCATCACGGCCGACACGTACGACGACGATGGCTTCCCGATCGACATGGGCCTGATGGACTCCCATCTCGGGGTCATCGAGCCCGGCCTCCGGTGCAAGACGTGCGGCGGGAAAGTCGACGATTGCCCAGGTCACTTCGGCCACATCGATCTCGCGATGCCGGTGATCCACGTCGGGTATGTGAAGGACATCAAGAAGCTCCTCCAGGCGACGTGCCGGAAGTGCGGCCGCCTCCTGCTCACGCGACAGCAAGCGCAAGAATACATGGCGGAGATGGAACAGGTCGAGGAGCTCGGTGGCGACGTGACGGAGGTCGGGTTCGTCACGAAGGAGACCGCGCGGGAGGCCCAGAAGCGGCAGCGCTGTCCCCACTGCGGCGAGGAACAGGGAAAAGTCACCCTCGACAAGCCGACGACCTTCCGCGAGGACGGTCACAAGCTCACGCCGAAAGAGGTGCGCGAGCGCCTCGAGCGGATCCCGAACGAAGACCTCCGCGTCCTCGGGATGAACCCGGAGGTGGCACGGCCCGAGTGGATGGTCCTGACCGCGCTGCTCGTCCCGCCCGTCACCGTGCGTCCGTCGATCACCCTCGAGAGCGGCGACCGCTCGGAGGACGACCTCACGCACAAGCTCGTCGACGTCCTGCGGATCAACCAGCGCCTGCGCGAGAACCGGGACGCGGGTGCGCCCCAGCTGATCGTGGAGGACCTGTGGGAACTCCTGCAATATCACGTGACGACGTACTTCGACAACCAGACGTCGGGCATCCCGCCGGCGAGGCACCGCTCCGGTCGCCCGCTGAAGACGCTCGTACAGCGGTTGAAAGGAAAAGAAGGCCGCTTCCGTTCGAACCTGTCCGGCAAGCGGGTGAACTTCTCGGCCCGCACTGTAATCTCTCCGGACCCAATCCTGTCGATCAACGAGGTCGGTGTCCCGGTCGAGGCGGCCCGCGAACTGACGGTCCCGGTCCACGTCCAGGCGTACAACCTGGACATCGTCAAGGGGTGGGTGAAGCGCGGTCCGACGCCGCTCGGCCCCCTGGGAGAGTATGCGCCCGGCGTGAATTACGTCATCCGCCCGGACGGCCGGCGGATCCGCGTGACCGAGAAGAACGCCGAAGTCGTCGCGGAAGCCGTCGAGATCGGATACACCGTCGAACGGCAGCTGGTGGACGGCGACATCGTGCTGTTCAATCGGCAGCCCTCCCTGCACCGGATGTCGATGATGGCGCACGAGGTCCGCGTCATGCCCCACAAGACGTTCCGTTTCAACCTCGCCGTGTGCCCGCCGTACAACGCGGACTTCGACGGTGACGAGATGAACCTGCACGTGCTGCAGAGCGAAGAGGCGCGCGCGGAGGCCCGAGTCCTCATGCGCGTGCAAGAGCACATACTCTCCCCGCGGTTCGGCGGCCCGGTCATCGGCGGCATTCACGATCACATCAGCGGCTCGTTCCTCCTGACCCACAAGGAGAGCAAGTTCACCCGGGAGGAGGTCACGTTCATCCTCACCAAGATCGACATGCGGGACCTTCCGCCGCCGGACATCAAGAAAGGCGGCAAGGAGTTCTGGTCCGGCAAGGCACTCTTCTCCGCGATCCTGCCGAAGAACCTCAGCATGACGTTCAAGTCCTCGATCGCGCCGAAGGGCGACATCGGCTTGAAGGAGCTGAAGGACGAAGACTCGCTCGTCGTGATCAAGAACGGCGTAATCTCGTCCGGCACGATCGACGAGAACGCGATCGGCGCCTTCAAGGGCAAGATCGTGGACAAGCTGGCCCGGGACTACGGTCCGGATGCCGCGCGGGAGTTCATCGACCGAGCCACGAAGATGGCGATTGGCGCGATCATGATCCGCGGCTTCACGACCGGGATCGACGACGAGGACATCCCGGAGGAGGCGAAGAAGCAGATCACGGACGTCCTCAAGACCGCGATCGAGAAGGTCGAAGACCTCGTGGAGTCGTACAAGCGGGGCGAGCTCGAGCAGATGCCCGGGCGGTCTCTGGAAGAAACCCTCGAGGTGGAAGCGATGAAGATCCTCGGCCGCGCGCGGGACCAGGCCGGCCAGATTGCGGGCAAGCACCTGGGCATCGAGAACAGCGCGGTGATTATGGCCCGATCCGGCGCTCGTGGTTCGATGCTCAATCTCTCCCAGATGGCGGGCTCGATCGGGCAGCAGGCGGTCCGCGGGGAGCGCTTGAGCCGCGGCTACTGGAACCGTACGCTCCCGCATTTCAAGAAAGGGGATCTCGGTGCAGAGGCGAAAGGCTTCGTGAAGTCGTCGTACAAGAGCGGTCTCCACCCGACGGAGTACTTCTTCCACGCGATGGGCGGACGCGAAGGCCTCGTTGACACGGCCGTCCGCACATCTCGATCTGGCTACATGCAGCGCCGGTTGATCAACGCCCTCGAAGACTTGAAGGTCAAGGAGGACGGCACGGTCCGGAACACGGCGGATACGATTATCCAGTTCAAGTTCGGCGAGGACGGAGTGGATCCGTCCCGCAGCGTCCAGGGACGCGCGGTCGACATCGACGACATCTTGCAAGAGGTCCTCGGCGAGGAGCCTTCATGGAAGGAGCGGCTCCGCGAGCAGGAGATGGCCTCCTACGGCCTCACGGAGAAGGATATGTACGTTGAGATTTCCGAGGAAGAGGTCGAGGTCGAGGAGGAAGAGCCTCCGTCGGAGGAGTGACGATGGCCCGAGCGACGACGATTCAGGCGTTGCGGAACCGCGGGATTTCCAAGAAGACGGCCGAGATCCTCGCGGACGCCGGTTTCACACTGGAGAAGCTCACGGCCTCCAAGCCCGAGCGCCTCGCGAAGTTCATCCCGAAGAAGGAGGCCGAGAAAGTCCTCAAGAAACTCGGCACGGCCCCCGCGGAGGCGAAGCCTGCCCCGAAGCGCGAGAAGGCGGCCAAGCCCGCAGCCCGCGCGAAGAGGCCCTCGGCGAAGGCCACGGAGGCGGAGCCGGAAGCACCCCTCACAATTCCCGTGAAGGCACCGCCGCTCACCCCGGGCGAGCAGGAGATCATGGACGGGTTGAAGGAGATCGGCCGGTGGCTCCCCCGGTTCGTCGTGACGGAGCTATCGAAGAAAATTCACGGGCTCAAGCTCAGCAAGAAACGCCTTCTGGAAGTCCTCCAAAAAATCTGCGAGAAGTTCGATCTCCACGTGATCGACGCCAACGAATCGGCGGGGATCGTGTCCGCGCAATCGATTGGCGAACCCGGGACCCAGATGACGATGCGGACGTTCCACTACGCCGGCGTGGCCGAGATGAACGTGACGCTCGGGCTGCCGCGGCTCATCGAGATCGTCGACGCGCGTCGCGTGCCATCGACCCCGATCATGGAGCTGTACGTCAAGTCGGGTCACACGGACCTGGAACGAATGCGAAAGATCGCGACCGAGATCGAGATGACCTCCCTCGAAGACATCGCCTCGATCGAGACGGACCTCGTGAACATGCGCGTCCTCGCGTACCCGGACGATCACCGCATGAAATCGCGGGGCGTCACCTGGTCGGAACTCGAGGAGAAGCTGAAGAAGCTCGGCGAGATCCAGGAGGTCCGACGCCAGGTCGGGAACGCGGAGAAGAAGGCGAGGGCCCTCGTCGTCGAGGCGGGTGAGCCGTCGTTCAAGAAGCTCCAGCGCCTGGTCGAACAAGTCCGCGTGATGAAGATCAAGGGAATCGACGGGATCTCGCGCGCGATCATCCGGAAGCGCGGCGATGGATACGTCATCTACACGGAGGGATCGAACCTCTCGAAGATCCTCGAACTCCCGTACGTCGACGCCGCGAGGACCAGCACGAACTCGGTCCAAGAGATCTACGAGGTCCTCGGGATCGAGGCCGCGCGCAACGCCATCGTGAACGAGGCGTACAACACGCTCCAGGAGCAAGGTCTGACGGTGGACATCCGCCACATCATGCTGGTCTCCGACATGATGACGAACGACGGCGACGTGAAGGCGATCGGCCGCCACGGCATCTCGGGCCGCAAGTCCTCCGTCCTCGCCCGTGCGGCGTTCGAGATCACGGCCCATCACCTGCTTCGCGCCGCGATCACGGGCGAGGTGGACTACCTGGACGGCGTCGCGGAGAATGTGATCGTGGGCCAG
>DATGWB010000097.1:0-22157 GCA_035299725.1 Thermoplasmata archaeon | reverse complement strand
ATCGTCGGCGGTCCGGGCTACTCGAAGGAAGAGTTCGCGACCGGCGACTATCTCCATCACGAGCTGAAGAAGAAGGTCCTGCCCACGTTCCTCGACACGGGTTACACGGACGAGTACGGCCTCCGGGAGCTCGTCGAGAAGTCGCGGGAGATCCTGAGCGGCCTCGACCTGATGCGCGAGAAGTCCCTCGTGCAACGGCTCATGGAAGAGATCCGCAAGGAGGACGGCGGCTTGGCGGCGTACGGGGAGGACCAGGTGCGACACGCGCTCCAACTGGGCGCCGTCGAAACGCTCCTCGTGTCCGAGGGTCTCCGGAAATCCCGGCTCCGGCTGCGCTGCGCGAACGGAGACTGGGAAGGCGAGAAGACGGTCGCGGAGGACGGTGAATTGCCGACCTGTCCGAAGGACGGTGGCACGCTCGTCGTCGTCGAAAACCGCGACCTGATTGAGGATCTGACCTCGATCGCCGGGGGCATGGGCTCGACGGTCGAGCTCATCTCGAAGGACTCCGAGGAGGGCCAGCTCCTCCTCCGGGCGTTCGGCGGGATCGCGGCGATCTTGCGGTTTCGGGTGACGTGATGGGCCACGACCCCTGGTCCGAGCTCCGGGACCGCGCGGAGCGGGTCCGGCGATCGATCGAGTCCGAACTCCGGGTGGCAACGCCCGGGATCCTCCAGGAGGCTCCCGCCGACCATGGCCTGTTCGCCCTCGCGGCGCATGCGTGGGCGAAGGAACTGAAAGAGGCCCCGGCCTCCATCGCGGCCCGGGCGTCTCGTGTGAAGCCGGTCGCCCCGTTCGCTCCGTTGCAGCACCAGGGCCCGTACGTCAACTTCACCGTGGACCCGGCCCCCTTCGCCGAGCTCGTCCTCACTGCCGTCCGGACGGATGGCGAGACGTATGGCAGCTCGCCCGCGCGTAAGGAGCGGGTCCTGCTCGAGCACACGAGCGCGAACCCCACCGGGCCGTTGCACGTCGGCCGGGCCCGCAATCCGTTCCTCGGGGACGCCCTCGTCCGGTTGCTCCGCGCCGCCGGGTACCGGGTCACGAGCGAATACCTCGTGAACGACATCGGCCGCCAGATGGTCTTGCTGTATTGGGCCGTGAACCACCTGCCCTCCGAATCGTCGGATTCGGAAGAGCGCGTCGAATACCGATACGTGAAACTCTATCAGAAGGCGAGCGCCTTGTTGGAAGGCAACGAGGCGCTCAAGCACGAGATCGAGCAACTCACCCAGCGCTTCGAGGGCGGCGACGTCCAGCTGACCAAAGACATCCGGAAGGTCGGCGAGGCGGTCCTCGGCGGTGTCCTGGGAACCCTACGCCGCGTGAACGTCACCTACGACTCATTCTTCTGGGAGAGCGACGCGATCCTCGACGGGAGCGTCCAGCGAGTCATCGAGCGGCTCATGCCGCTCAGCAAAGAGGAGGACGGCGCGCACTACCTCGACTTGGCCGCGTTCGGCCTCGAAGGGGACTCCGCGAAATTCGTCTTCGTGCGACGCGACGGGACGTCCCTGTACACGACCCGGGACATCGCGTACCATCTGAACAAGATGGCTCGGTGCGATATCGCGATCGACGTCATCGGCGAAGACCACAAGCTCTCGTTCCAACGATTGAAGGCCGCCTTCCAGCTGATGGGCATCGACTGGGCGCCGGAGACGATCTTCTACGCGTTCGTGAACCTGCCGGAGGGCCGCATGTCGACGCGCAAAGGGCGCGTCGTCTACCTCGACGACCTGATCGACGAAGCGATCGACCGCGCGTACGCGGAAGTCACGAAGCGCCGCGAGGATTTGCCGGAAGCGAAGAAACGCGCGATCGCCGAGACGATCGGCGTGGCGGCGGTCCGATACAACATGGTCCGCGTGCAGTCCGAGAAGGCGATCACGTTCCGATGGGAGGAGGCGCTGAGCCTCGAGGGCAACTCGGCACCGTTCCTCCAATATGCCCACGCGCGGGCCTGTAGCATCCTCGGGAAAGCCGGCGCGCATGGTCCCGCGGATCTGCGCCTCCTCGTCCACCCGCCGGAGCAGATGCTCATTCGCTGGATCGCCAAGTTCCCGTCCACGGTACGCGAGTCCGCCGAGGGCCGTCGCGTGCACGCGGTCGCCGCGTACGCCGCCGACTTCGCGTCCCAGTTCAACCAGTTCTATCGGGACTGCCCCGTCCTCACCGCCGAACCCGCAGGCCTCCGAGGTGGGCGCATCGACCTCGTCAACGCGTCTCGGATCGTGCTTCACAACGCATTGGACGGCCTAGGTCTCAGCGCTCCGAGTGAAATGTGAGAACGCGAGCGGAAGGCCGACCGGGGACCGCGCCTAGAGGCGCTTCTTCTCTTCCTTCGCTTCCTTCCTCGGCCGCTTCTCCTCTTGCTCGCCTTTCTCCCGCCGCCGACGACCGCGAATCGGGCGCCACTCGCCGGCCTTGATCTTGCGCCTCGCATACATCCCGAAGACGAACAGGACGATGACGCCGATCACGCTGCCGTAAATCGCGTAGGGTTGCCACGCAGGCTGACGAACGTTCACGGGGAGGGAGGCGTGGTTCTCCGGGGTTCGCCACGTGTACGGCTCCGTCGCGTCGTAAACGTAGGCAGTTAGCGTCTTGTTTCCTTGGCCATACAGCGGCACCGTGAACACGAGCTTGACCGTATCGCTCGGCGCGATTGTGTGGTTAGACGTCGGAAGTCCATTCTTATCGAACCACTGGGGGCTGCTCGACAACAGCGTCGTCTGGCCCCCGCTGATTGCGGAGAGATTGGCCGCCACGAGGGATGCGGGCAAGCGGCCCGCCTTGTTCGACACGTTGACCGACACGGTCACCCGGTCGCCTTCCGCAGGGTCGGTCGGGGTAACCTTCATCGAGCTCTGGTGCGTGGTCGGATCGAGCGCGATGAACAGGTCCGCGTGGAGCAAGACATCGATCTGCACGGTGATATTCCGAGTCAGGTTGCCGTAATTCGACTTCCCGGTCGGGAAGCCGGTGTCTTTTGCGGACAGCTTGACGCTGTAGCTCAGGTTCCATTCTTGCCACGCGAATGAAATGTTGATCCCGTAGAACGTGTGGGACGAACCGGTCGATCCCACCAACGGCCCCGGGATCGTCCACGTGAAATTCAACCGGGACGTATTGTCGTAGTCGTCCGTGGTCCTCGAGGCGTTGAGCGCGAGCATCTTCCGCTCGAACGGACTCGTGATCACGCCCCAATCCTTCTCCGGGTCGAGGATGTCGAACGCAGGGACGGGACCCTTCGTGTCATTCACGATCGCTGTAATCGTGGCGTTGACCGATTTCCAGCCTACGCTGTCCGTCACCGTCAGGTTGACCGTGAAGTTCCCTGGTTTCTGAAGGGTCCAGCTCACGATCCTCCCGGTCGCGTCCGTCTTTCGATCTCCGTTGAAGTCCCATGCGTATCCGGAATCCAGGATCACGCCGTTCTTCCCGGGATATGCGAGGTCCGTCGACGCACTCCCATCGAAGCGGACGACCGTGCCTTCATCCACCCGGAGCGTGAGGTCGTTCCAGATGCCGCTCCCCGTGCGGTTCGTCTTGATGTTCGCGATGGGGATTCGGTCGTCGACGAAGATCGTGACGTCCCGATACGTCACGTTCCCGCCCGCCTCCGTTACGGTCAGGTTGACCGTCGACAAGCCCGCCTGCTTGTACGTGAAGTTCGTCCGGATGCCCCACCCGGGCGCACCGCTTGGCCCGAACTTCCACGTGTAGTTCGCGTCCGCCGCGTGGCCGTTCGGATCGTACGTGTCTTCCCCGCTGAACGTCATCGACGTGTTTCCCGCCACGTACGCCTGGTAATTCGTGAACGTCGCATTCACGACGTTGAATTTCCCGACGGGGGCGACCACCTTGGCCCTCGCCATCCCAACGAGGCTCTTCGAGACGGTCATTCGGGCTTGCGGCGTCCCGGAGGCGACGCCCGGGTCGACCGTCACGGTCGTGAATCCTGTGAACGTCATGGGCGCGTTCGAAGGCACGCGCGTCGTCTGGTTCAACTCGTAACGCTTCGGGAGGATGATCGTATACGAGTAGTTCTGGTACGCCGTCGTGTTCGAGTCGGGCACCGTCGTCATGTTCACAAAGTACGTCTTCGAGCCGGTGGCGATGTAGGGCGGCGTCCCCTTCAGCGCATAGGTCGCGGTGGTGTTGATCCACACCTTGGCGTTCGGCGTGCTAAGCGTCGGACTCACACTGACGCTGAACGACGCAAGACTCGAGTTGTACGCCCGGCCGTTCGTCGTCAAGAACGCGTCCGTCGTCACGTAGCCCGGTCCCTTCGCCGCAAGCCATGTCGGGAAACCCGTAATTTCCCCCGGATCCAAGATTCCATTCCCGTTTCCGATGGTCGCGTCGATCTGCAAGCGAAGATCCCGCAGGTTCGCCGGCCCGAGGCCCGCGAGCGTGCTGTCCGCGTTCAAGGTCAGGTTACGCCAGACCGTGAGATTGCTCCAGTCGTTTGCGCCGTACGCGACCGTCGTGTGATAGAGCTCCTGCGGGGCCGCATTCAGCGTGACGTCGTGGGGATTCGACGTCGGAAGCGTGATCGAGCTCTCTTCGTGGGCCAGATAACCGTCGGCGTCAACGATGAGGATGTAGGTGCCCGCGGGGGCGTGAAGGTCGAAGAAACTGCCACTGACGGCCGCGGGGATGAGCCGGTACGCGCTCGAGATTGGCGCCGTGGGGTTGTACAGCCACGCGACCACGCCGGAAGAGAGGAAAGCCCCGGAAGCGTCCTGTACGTGACCGAACACCCGGGGGCCGGCGACGAGGTTGATGGTCGCCGTTGACTGGGTGCTGACGTCCACAGACTGATCCGTCTGGTAGTCCGGCGCGGACGCTCGCAAGAGGAACTGAGCCCCCCACAGCGTCAGGTTCGTTAACCCGGCCGCGTTGGTCGTGTTCGTCGTGATGAGTTGGGGCCTTCCGGTCGGGTTCGAGAGATTGAAGGCGGCGACCGACGCGCCCGCGACGGGCAAGCCTCCATTCAAGACCGTGACGCCGATGACCTTGCTGGGCGTGCCGTAGCGATACATGCAGGCGTCGAGTCGGACCGAGTGGCTCCCGTCGAAGCGGACGGGGGTCGAATTTGACGCCGCGTAGTATCCCGGCGCACTGACCGAGATGGTGTAACTGCCCGTCGGCGGCGTGAACGCGTAGACGCCGCTGCCCACGCTCGACGTGGTGGTCTGAGGCTGGTTGATGCCGTTCGCGTCGATTAGAGTGACGGTGCCGGAGACGAACGGCGTCGGTCCCCCGCAGGTGCTGATCACTCCGTTGACCTGGAAGGCGCCGCGGGCGATCAGGGGGAGGAGAGCAGCGACGCCGAGCGCGAGCACGAGGAACACGGCGAGCGCGCGGATTGCCCGGTGTCCTCTGGAATCCATTCCGGTTTCTCCTATCTCGCACTCAGTCGGTCCGTCCCCCCTTGATGTAACCCATTTGGGAGGCCGGAGAATGCGGCGAATTGAGTGACGCTATTTAAGTGTAATGGGACACCGTCTGACCCGGTGGGCTGCGAGCCGGTCGCGCAAAGTTCCATAGCCGGATGGCGTATCCGCGGCCCTCGTGGCCTCCGAATACTCACTGGCCGCCGCAACGCTCGTCTTCCTTCTCACGTACGTTCTCATTTCCTTGCGGACGGTCCGTCGATTCCCGATCGAGCGCCCCGCGGTCGCGATGCTCGGCGGGGCGCTCATGCTCGTTCTCGGTGTCCTGACGCCAACCGAAGCGCTCCTCGCGATCAACCTCGACGTGATCCTCCTCCTCGTGGGCATGATGCTCCTGGTGTCCGGACTGGAGATCTGCGGATTCTTCGATCTCGTCTCGTCCCGGATCGCGGTCCGTGCGAAGAACCAAGCCACGTTCCTCGCGTGGCTCATGGTCGCGACGGCGGCGTTGTCGGCCCTAGTCTTGAATGACACGATCGCGTTGCTCGTGACGCCGGTCGTTATCCGAAGCACGCGGGCCCTGCGGGTGAATCCGCTTCCCTACCTCGTCGCGGTCGCGATTGCGGCGAACGTCGGGAGCGTGGCCACCGAGGTTGGCAACCCCCAGAACGCGTTCATCGCGATCCGGTCCGGCATTCCGTTCCTCACCTTCACGGCGTACCTGCTCCCAGTGACGATCGCCTGCCTCGTCGTGGCGATCGGCCTCGTCTGGCTCGCGTTCCGAAAGGACCTCGCGGTTCCCCTCACGCCCATTTCCTCCGTCGAGCCCGTCCGGCTCCAGCGGACCGGCCTGGCGGTGACGCTCGGCGTGACGGCCGGCGTCGCGGTCGCCTTCTTCGCCTCCCCGACGCCCGCATGGCTGCCCCTCGTGGCGCTCGCGGGCGGATCGTTCGTGCTGTTCTTCTTGCCGTTCTTCGCGAAGACGACCGCACGAACCCTGATCGCGAAAGTGGACTGGAGCATCATCCTCTTCTTCGTCGGCCTGTTCATCGTCCTCGAGGGAGTCCGAGTCTCTGGACTCTCGGCCGCGATCCAGGGCGGCTTCACCGCGTCGGTGGGCGGTCAGTCCGGCGGCCTCGCCTGGCTGGTCGGTCTCTCGGCGCTGCTCTCGAACCTGATCAGCAACGTGCCCGCGGTGTTGCTCCTGGCCGAAGTCGTGCCGCACGGCTCGACCCAGCTGTGGCTGGCGCTGGCCGCGAGTTCGACCCTGGCGGGGAACGCGACGATCCTCGGGGCCGCATGCAACGTCATCGTCGTGCAAGCCGCGTCCCGCGACGGCGTCACGGTGTCGATGAAGGACTTCGTCAAGGCGGGAATACCCGTCACCGCCGCGACAGTCATCCTGTCGACGGTCCTGATCGGACTTCTGGTACCCGCCTGACCGACACTTTATGCCGCCCCCGGATGGTGGCCTGCCGATGGGCCAGAAGACCGATTTCGCCGCGGAGCGTTATCGGATGGTGGAACGGCTCCTCGCTTCCCGGTACATCCAGGATCCCCGGGTACGGGATGCGTTCCTCGCGGTGCCGCGGGAGTCGTTCGTCCGGCCCGAGGACGCGGACGCCGCGTACGAGGACGTCCCGCTCCCGATCGGTCGAGGCCAGACGATATCGGCGCCGTCCATGATCGCCATCATGCTCGAGGAGGCCCGGCTGGTACCGGGCGATCGAGTCCTCGAGATTGGGACGGGGTCCGGTTACCACGCGGCGCTCGTCGCTCGCATGGTTGGCCCTCAACATGTCGTGTCGATCGAGCGGATCCCGCGGCTCGCGGAGCGGGCGCGGTCGAATCTTGCCCGCGCCGGGCTTTCCGACGTGACCATCGTCGTCGGAGATGGCAGTCTCGGGTACCCCGAGCGCGCACCATACGACGTCGTCATGGCGACGGCGGGTGCCCCCGAGATTCCGGATCCGTGGCGGCTTCAGCTATCGTCCCGAGGACGCATTGTCGCCCCGATTGGCCCGCGAAGCGGGCAGGTGCTGATCGTTGCAACGCGGAAGCCCGACGGAAGCCTCGACGTCCGGGAAGGAACGCCGTGCGCCTTCGTCCCGCTCATCGGGGTACGCGCCTGGCCGACGTGACTCACGCGCCGGAAGCGGGGTGGCCCCATGCTTCGTCGGGGAGCGACTTGTACACTGGCTCTTCGGGCATCGTCGGCTGGTCCGCCAGGATGCGGTCCAGGTCCGCTTCGTTGAGCGACCAATAGAAGATCCGCCAGTTGCGGCCGTCCAATAGCGGCACGGTCTCCCAGAAGCTCTGGAGCAAGCCGGCGTCGTGGAGTACGTAGAACACCTTCCGGTCGTCCGGATGGATCGCATTGTCGATGATCACGCTCCGGAAACCGAAGTAACTCATGACCGTGCGCGACTCCGCAAGCGCCTCCGCCTCGGTGCCTCCGAAGCGTTTCTGAATGGCCAGCGCCAGCTTCTGGACCGTAATCATTGATCCCCCACGTCCTCAGGTAATAATTGGTCCCCCGTTGGACTTATAGGTTTGCCGGAAAGGCCGCAGCCCCTCCGAATTGAGACCCGTCTGCCTCCGGACGGCGTTTCGTTTATCAGGAGTGAATTTGGCAGAACACCCTTTAAGCCGTCCCTAGGGACTCGATCTCTGCAAGGGGCATTCCCCATGAAGAGGAAGTCCGGCAAGCCGATCGTCGACCTGGAAAAGAAACCGTCCGTCGTCCACTTCAACGTCGGATCGGGCTACCTCACCTACCTCGAGCAAGACGCTCCCGAGTCCGCGCCGCGCGTCAAGAGCGTCGTGATCGCGCGAGAAACCGCATAGGTCCGGAGTCCAGGGCCCCGTCGCGGTCGTTCCGCGACCCGGCTGGCGAGAATGGAGTGGACCGAGTGGGATTTGAACCCACGGCTTCCGCCTTGCGAAGGCGGCGATCTTCCGCTGATCTATCGGCCCAGCGGACGATGACAAATCCCGGCGCACGAAATAGGTTTCGATGCGAAGGTTCGCTCGCGACGAGGGCCCGTTGCGTCGGCGGGTAAAGGGCTTAATAGCGCCGCTCCCGTGGCCGCGTGTGCGACCGTATGGTCCTCCGTTTGTACAACACCCGCACGCAGAAGAAAGAGACGTTTGCACCGCGTGTGCCCGGCCGCGTCAAGATGTACGTCTGCGGCCCGACGACGTACGACTACAGCCACCTCGGCCACGCCCGCTCCTACATCGATTTCGACACGGCCCGGAGGTATCTTGAATTCCTGGGATACCGCGTGACCTACGTCCAGAACTTCACGGACATCGAGGAAGTGATCATCCGCCGGGCGAAGGAGGCCGGGAAGGAGCCGCTCGCCTATGCCCAATACTACATCGATTCGTTCCTCGACGACATGCGCGCCTTGAACGTCCGGCCCGCCGACCACATGCCGAAGGTCAGCGAACACATCCTCGAGATCACCGCGCTGATCGCCCGCCTTGTCGACCGCGGCTATGCGTATTCTGTGGACGGCGAAGTGTACTTCCGGACCCGGAAGGCCAAACGATCGTTCGGGATCCTGTCGCACCAAAAGTTCGAGGACATCGTGGTCGAGGGGCCCGCGGCACCGAGCCCGAAGGAGGATCCGCTCGACTTCGCGCTCTGGAAGAGATCGAAAGGGGACGAGCCGTCCTGGCCGAGTCCGTGGGGCGACGGACGGCCCGGGTGGCACGTCGAGTGCAATGCGATGGCGTACAAGTATCTCGGAGCGCCCCTCGACATCCACGGCGGCGGCGTCGATCTGAAGTTCCCGCACCACGAGAGCGAGGCGATGATCTGCGAGGGCGCCTGGGGTGGGGAGTGGGCGCGCACGTGGATGCACAATGGCTTCGTCACGTTGGAGCGGGAAAAGATGTCCAAGAGCCTCGGGAACTTCGTGACGATCCGCGAGGTCCTCCGCGATTATCCCGGCGAAGTCGTCCGGCTCTGCTTGCTCAAGGCCCCGTACCGCGAGGACGTCGAATACGACGCGGCATGCTTCGCCCGCTCTCGGAAGGAATATGATGCGATGCGGGCCGCGATCGAGGCCGCGCGGACCGCGACCGGCGCGGGGACGGGAGGAAAGGTCGCGGCCCTCGTCGAACGAACGCGCGACGGTTTTTTCAAGGCGATGGACGACGACCTCAACACCCGCGATGCGGTCTATCGCTTGCAACAGATGACGGAGGCCGTCGCCGAGCTGAGGACCATGTCCGCGGCCGAGGGCCGCGCCGTCGTCGACGTGTACCGAGAGTGCGGTCAGATCCTCGGTCTCTTCCCGAACCTCCGCTGAACCCCTTCGAGACGCGTTCCGTCGTCGGCCGGGAGGCCGCGGCGTAAGTCTTATGTGAAAGCCCCGCATGGACGCATCTCTCTCCGAGAGGATCTCATGGCAGAGTTCAAGGCGGTCATCGCCGACCCGAAGTCCGGGAAGGCGTACAAGAAGGACATCACGGGTCACTACGCGAACGCCCTCATTGGCAAGAAGATCGGCGAGGACCTCGACGGCCTGTACGTCGGCCTCCCGGGGTACAAGCTCCAGATCACCGGCGGGAGCGACAAAGACGGATTCCCGATGCGGTCCGACCTGCCTGGGCCGCGCCGGAAGCGTCTCCTCCTGAGCGGCGGCGTCGGCTTCCATCCCGTCCGGCCCGGAATGCGGAAGAAGAAGACGGTCCGCGGAAACACGGTCTCGCCGGACATCCTTCAGTTGAACCTGAAGATCGTCGTGCGCGGGCCGAAGTCGATCGAGGACGCGTGGCAGGAGCAGGCGCGATGAAGGTCCCGGGCCAGCCGGAGGTCAACATCGGCGTCGTCGGTCATGTGGACCATGGGAAGTCGACCCTCACGGAGCGCCTCACGGGCGAACGGACGGACCGCCACAGCGAGGAGATCAAACGCGGCATCTCGATCCGCCTCGGCTATGCGGACATGGCGATCTACAAGTGTCCGAAGGACGCCGAGCCCGCCGCGTTCCAGAATACGGAAGTCTGCAAGACCCACAACATCAAGGGGGAGCTGCAACGGATTGTGTCGTTCGTCGACTCCCCGGGCCACGAGACCCTGATGGCGACGATGCTGAGCGGCGCGGCGATCATGGACGGGGCGCTCCTCGTGATCGCCGCCAACGAGGACTGCCCCCAGCCGCAGACGAAGGAGCACCTGATGGCCCTCGGCATCATCGGGGTTGACAAGATCGTGATCGTGCAGAACAAGATCGACATCGTCGACCCGAAGCAGGCCGAAGAGAATTATCGTCAGATTCAGGCGTTCGTCAAGGGGACCGTCGCGGAGGGCGCGCCGATCGTCCCCGTGTCCGCGCACCACGACGTGAACCTAGATGCGTTGCTCATGATGATCCAGAAAGTCATCCCGACGCCGCCGCACGATGAATCGAAGACCGCCAAGATGTATGTCGCGCGGTCGTTCGACGTCAATCAGCCGGGCATCTTGCCAGAGAAGATCGTCGGAGGCGTGCTCGGGGGCAGCCTGATGCAAGGCAAAATGAAGGTCGGCGAGGAGATCGAGATCTCTCCGGGTCGTCAGGTGACCCTCGGCAACAAGACGGAATGGAAGAACATCACGACGACGATTCGGTCCCTTCACACGGGAGGTTCAGGACGGAAAGAGGTCCGACCGGGCGGGCTCATCGCAATCGGGACGAACCTCGATCCCGTGCTGACGAAGGCGGACGGCCTGGTCGGTCGGGTCGTCGGGCCTCCCGCGAGCCTTCCGGAGATCTTGATGAAGATGACCGTCGAGGTCAATCTGCTGGAGCGCGTGGTCGGAGTGCCTGAGGAACTCAAGGTCGAGGGCATCAAGACATCGGAGCCGCTCATGGTGTCGGTCGGAACTGCGACGACGGTGGGTGTCGTGACGTCGGCGCGCGAAAACCGGGCGGACATGGCCCTCAAGATCCCGGTCGTCGCAGAGCCCGGACAGCGTGTTGCTGTCTCGCGCCGGATCGGCGGCAAGTGGCGACTCATCGGATACGGCGTCCTGAAGTAGGCCGCGCCAAACCGCTCAAGCAATGCGGCTGTCTCGACGACTTTGATCAGGTCGGGCTCATCGCGAGACCGGCGAAACGCAGGGCCTCTCCCACTCTCTCTTTTGAACCGTGGACCGCAATCCGAACCTCCTGGCCGCTTGTCCGTGCTCGGAGTTCTTGAAATGTCCCGAACGAGGTCACGCCAACGACATCCAGTCCCACGGAAGCGCCTGGGTTCTCCGCCAGCAAGGGGAGGCTCCGATCATCCCACCACAGGAGTAACACGATGAGGCCCGCGAAGTAGAACGCGATGAGCGCTGCCTCGATGATGAGGCCGCTCAGCCCGGACAGGGTGAGGACGAGGGCAGTCTGACTCACGAAGGCCCCAAAAACGAAGACGAATCCGAGTGCGAAAAGGGTCGAGATCCACCGAGTGAATCTCCTCGCCTTTTCGGAAGGATGCAGCAGGCGCACGGAGCCGGGTCGGACTTCCAAAATCTGGCGATACGCGTATCCTTCGGAGTCCGCGCGGAAGAGATACCGTTCCAGCGCCATGACGGCGAAACGGTTCGTGAGGTCTTAGGGCTCGCGCGGGAACGCCGCCCGTGTGGACTGCAGGACACCCCGTTTCGATACGCAGAAATAAGGTCCCATCCCTAGGCTGGCGCACCATGCGGGTCCTCCACAAAGACCCGAGCACCGGCGAGATCAAGGTTCGCGTGGAGAACGCGGACGACCTCTGGCATCTGCACAACCTCGTCCTTCCCGGAGACCAGGTGCGCGCGTCGACCTACCGCCGCCAGGAAGTGAAGACCGACAAGGTCCGGCCCGAGCGGGGCGAGAAGGTCCGCGTGACGCTGACGCTCCGCGTGGAAAGCGTCGAGTTCCAAGCCTTCGCCGACCGTCTGCGCATCATGGGCGTCATCGTCGACGGACCGCAAGATTTGGGACGGCATCACACGTTGAACGTCGCGGTCGACGACGTGGTCTCCGTCATCAAGACGTGGCGAGCGCACGAGTTGCGACGGATCGACGAGGCCGTTGCCGCGGCGCAGAAGCCGCTCGTCGCTTTCCTTTCCCTGGACGACGAAGAAGCGCTCCTGGCCCAGCTGCGGCAGTATGGCGTCCGAGAACTCGCGACGATCCGCGCGCCGGGTCACGGCAAGATGTTCCCGTCCGGAGATGCGCAGTCCGTCTACTTCGACGAGATCCTGATGAAGTTGCGCACGACGGAACTCGGGGAGGCGCTCGTCCTCGTCGGACCCGGGTTCGCTCGGGACGCCTTCCTCGACTACCTGAAAGCCCGTGAGCCGACCCTCGCCTCGAAAGTCCACACCCACGGCACGTCGGGCGCCGGGATGCAAGGAATCCAGGAGGCGCTCAAGGCCGGCGTCGGCGCGAAGGTGTTCGGAGACAGCCGGGTCGGGTACGAAACGCAGCTGGTCGAGAAGCTGCTGGAGGCGATCGCGACGAACCGACCGTGCGCGTACGGACCCGCCGAGGTCGCGGAAGCCGTCGAGGCCGGAGCGGTCGAAACCCTCCTTGTGAGCGACGCGGTCGTCCGGGACGTCGGCATCGAGGACCTCATGCGCTCCGCAGAGTCTGCGCGGGGGACCGTCGTCCTGGTGAGCCGCCATCACGAGGCCGGCCAGAAGCTCGAAGCGTTGGGCGGGATTGCCGCCCTCCTCCGATTTCCAATCAAGTGAGGGGTCTGCGGTCGCACCGAGTCAAGCCCGTCCACGGGACTCGCCTCGGACGATTCCCGCGGCGATGAGATGGGCGACGCGCAGCGGTTCCGGCAGGACGCCACGAACGGTCGTCAGCGAGAGCGCCTCTTGGACCTCGGTTCGGCTCGCACCGACATACGTCACCCAGACCGTTCCATGGCCCGTCCGGATTGCCTCGATCTCGTGCCGACGGATGATGGCGAAGCGTTCCTGCCAATCGTCGAAGCGGCGGCGGAGTGCCCTCTCGATTGCCCCCAGGTCCGGTTTCCTCCGGGTCACCGTGACGACCGGTCGGTCGACCGCCTCGCGTACCGCGTCCACATCGACGACGTTGAAGCCGCCGACCGCCGTTCCGTCGATCAAGAGAGCCGCTAGTCCCGCGCGGTACCGGGAACCTCGCACCATCGCGGCGATCCGTTCGGTCGCATCGTGGCCGTCCACTTCCGCCAGCGTCGTCAGGACGCCCTCGATGTACGACGGCGCCTGGACGACGACCCCGACGATGGGAACGGTCTCGTCCGAGAAACGGAAGGGGGCGTCGTCAATCCCGAGGAAGCGGGACTTGGCCTTCATATCACATCAAGGGGAGATGACCGGTGACCTGGTCCACTATCGCGTTCGGGCCCGGCCCGATTCCGACGCACGTGACCGTCCCCGGCGGAAGCTCCGTTAATCCGGCGTCCTCCACGAGCGCCGTGGGCAAGTGCATCGAACGAGCTTTCGCTTGGAGCGCCCGGAGTTCCGGGAGGGGCCCGCCTTTGACGACGACCTTCTTCTGGCCCTCCGCGATCCATTCAGCGAACCATTTCCGATGGCGGGCTTTCGCTTCGAGTGTCGCCATGACCGCGGCATGGGCCACCTGGACGGCCAGCTTCCCCCGCGAGAGGTCGAGGTCCGAGCGCACCGCGATCACAAGTTTGTAATCCATGTCCCGCTCCGGTCAATAGAGTTCCGCGGCCCGCTCCTCTTCGAGCTTCTTCAGCTCCGCTTCGACCGTCCGGAGTTCCGCGCGCGACTTGTCCCGGACGGTCTCGTAGTGGGATTGCGCGTCCGTCGATTGGAGCCGCATGCGCCGCTCGGCGTCTTTGATCGCCCGCCGCAACGCTTCGCGCTTCTCGGCGAGCCGCTGAAGCTTGAGGCGGACCCGATGGTCTCGCTCGTCTTCGGTCAGAAGCTCTCCCGGTCCCGGTTTCGGGACTCGCGCGAGCGACGGATGGATGCGGGCCATCCACGGGTACGCGCCTCGCCACCAGCCGAGGGCGAAGAACGCGGCGGAGAGGCCGATCAATCCGCCGGCGATGTTCGGCCCGACGACGTACCCGAGCCCGGTCGCCTCGCTAATCCCGAGCGAGTTGAGGAAGAACGACCAGAACACGGTGACGGCGATGGACAGGACGATCCCAAGCGTGAGGCGATACAGCGCATCGTACTCCCGATCCAACTCGCCTTTTCGGGGGTAGAGCGCATTGATGAGCAGGAACCCGGGGAGGAAGAAGAGGAGCACGAGCGCCCCAATCACGCGGGCCGTCGCGACGACGGCGCCCAGGACATCGTCCGACAATGTGCGGCCCAGCGGCCCGAGTATATTTGAAGATTGTGCGCTCGACGTCTCGGAGGAAAAGGCTTAGGACGACGCGCGCATACATCCGACCCGGAGGCCACATCACGAGTCGGAATCGCGTCAAGACGTACGTGCGGGCCTTCGACGATGTGATCGGGGGAGGGATCCCGGAGGGATACGTCGTCCTTGTGAGTGGTGCGCCGGGGACGATGAAGTCCTCGCTGACCTTTTCGATCCTTTATCAGAACGCGCTGCAGGAAAACCGCAAGTGCGCGTACTTCACCCTCGAGCAGGGAAAAGATCTAATCCTCGAGCAGATGGCTTCGATGGGTATGGCCGATGCCCGAGCGGCAGAGCACATCGTGACCCTCGACATGGGGAACATCCGGAAGAACCTGAACTTCCTTCAGGGTCGGGGTAGCTGGCTCGAACTCTTCAAGATGTACTGCAAGAACGTGATGAAAGCAGATCCCGTTTCGGTCCTGGTCGTCGACTCGCTCGACGTCCTCGAGACCATGGCGAAGATGCAAGACCGGAGGTCCGACCTCTACTTCCTCTTCGAATGGCTGAGGGACCTCGGCCCGCTGACGTTCCTGATTTCGGAGCGACCGCTCGAGCTGGGACCCGGCGACTCCTCTCCCGAGGAGGCGTACCTGGCGGATGGCATCCTGGCCCTGGAAATGCATCCGACCTCGGACCTCTTCGTGCAACGTCGCCTGCGAGTCGTGAAGATGCGAGGGACGAAGCACGACACGGGGTACTATGCGTTCTCCTTCGAAGACGGTGCCTTCGAGGTGACGCGCGCCGTCAGCGGTACCGCATAGGTCCTTCACCGCGTCGTCCACATTGAAGCGAACCGTGCTCCCGAATTAAGTGACGAAACCGCGAATCTCCCCGCTACGCCTTTATACCCGCCGGGGAACTGGTCCGACGTCCCGCGCGAGGGCATCCTCGTGTCGGTTCAGGCGCCCACCGATCCGCTATGGCCCAGACGACTCCCTCTGAGATCGCGGGGGCAAACAGCGCAGCCCCCGTCGCGGTCCTCGTGGTCGACGGCAATGAAGACCATCAGATCCTCAGCGTCGCCGCGCTCACCCGAAAAGGATGGATCGTCCGAACCGCCGCGTCGAGGAAACAGGGATTGCAGCTCGCGCTCTCCTACCATTTTGACGCGGTCGTCATCGCGAGCAAGTTGCGCGACGGGAACGGCATCGAACTCCTGCGCGCCCTCGGGGGTCGACTCCCGGGCACGCCAATCATCTTCGTCGTCCCCCTGGGGGGCGAAGAGGCGGCGCTCCAGGCGATGGAGTCCGGAGCCCAGTCGTACATCGTGAAGACGCCGCGGTACAACGAGTTGCTTCCGGCGATCGTCGAGGAACATGTCGTGGAGGCCCGGAATCGGAAGCGCCTCGTAGAGACGGAGGAGATCCAAGCCCAAGCGGTGACCGCGCGGAAGACCGTCGAGGAACAGCTGTCCCAGAGCCAGACGCGGCTGAAGCTCGTCCTCGAGCAGGCGCCGGTCCTGCTGTGGAGCACGGATCGGGACCTCCGGGTGACGTCGGCCATGGGAACCGGGTTCCGGGACCTCAAACTTCCCCACTCGGAGGAGCGAGGCCTCTCGGTCTACGAGTATTTCAACATCCACGACGACGACATCGAGCCGATCGTCTCCCACCGGCGGGCCCTCCTCGGCGAGAGCGTCGCCACGCAGATCGAGTGGCAGGGCCGGACCTACGACGTGCACATGGAGCCCTTCCGTTCGAAGGACGGCGCTATCATCGGGACGATCGGCGTCGCGTTCGACGTGTCCGAGCGGACCCGCACGGAGGAGAGCCTCCGACGGAGCGAGGAACGCTTCCAGCTCCTGGGTCACGCGACGAACGACGTCGTCTGGGACTGGGACCTCCAGACGGACGGCATGTGGATGAACGAAAACGTCGCCGCGATGTTCGGGTATCGAGCGGAGGATGTGGAGCCCACTGGCACCTGGTGGGAGGAGCGCCTCCATCCGGACGACCGGGCTCGGGTCGGCTCCAGCCTCGATGACGTGATCGGGAGCGGCGGCTCCGTGTGGAGCGCGGAGTACCGGTTTCGGCGGCACGATGGGACGTACGCCACGATCGTCGACCGCGGGTACGTCTTGCACGACGCGTCCGGCCATCCTGTCCGCATGATCGGTTCCGTGATGGACGTCTCGAAGCAGCGGAAGGCGGAGGCGATCCAGTCTGCGGTCTACCGAATCTCCGAGGCCGCAAACGCCGCGAAAGATCTCCCCGAGTTGTACCGGCACATCCACAAAGTCATCGGCGGATTGATGCCGGCGACCAATTTCTACATCGCCCTCTACAACGACAGGGCCCAGACTTTGACCTTCCCGTACTTCGTCGACGAAGAGGAGGGCCCGCCGCCGCCCCAGAAGCTCGGTCGAGGCCTCACCGAATACGTCCTCCGGACGGGACGTCCACTGCTCGCCTCGCCAGCGGTGTTCGCGGAGCTGAATCGCTCGGGCGAAGTCGAGCAGGTCGGACCCCCGTCGGTGGACTGGGTCGGAGCGCCGCTGGTCGGCCTTGGCAAGATCATCGGGGTGATCGTCGTCCAGAGCTACCGGGAGGGCGTCCGCTTCGCGGAGGAGGACAAGGCGATCCTCAACTTCGTGTCGGAGCAGGTTGCCGGCGCGATCGAGCGCAGGCGAACGCAGGAGAACTTGGTTCAGACGTCGTCCGAGCTCCAGGCGATCTTCCGAGCGGTTCCGGACCTGTATTTCCGGCTCGCCGCGGACGGGAAGATCCTCGGTTACTACGCCGGACGGTACGCGGACCTGTATGTCCCGCCGGAATCCTTCCTCGGGCGTCGGATCCAGGAGGTGCTCCCGCGCGAGGTCGGAGAACCGTTCGGGAGGGCGATGCAAAAGGTCCTCCGCACGAACTCCGTCGCAACGATGGAGTACAGCCTCGAGGTGCAAGCCGGCCGAAAGGAGCTCGAGGCCCGGATCATCCCGCTCCTGGGCGACCAGCTGGTCGTGGTCGTCCGAGACATCACGGAGACGAAAGCGGCCGAGGCCGCCCTGAAAGAATCGACAGACCGGCTCCGGCAATCGGAGCGGCTGGCGACGCTCGGGCAACTCGCAGGGTTCATCGCCCACGAGTTGAATACGCCTCTCACGAGCATCTCCCTCCTCACGGACGCCGCGGGACGCCGGACGAAGGACGCCGGCGTCCACGAGAAACTCGAGAAGATCGACGCCGAACGACGTCGGGCCGCGGACATCATTCGGAGCCTCACGAGCCTCTCTCGGAGCCGGCAGATCAACGCGGTCGACTCGGACCTCCGTTCCATCGTCGAGGCCGCCCTCGACGAGGTGCGACGGTATCGGAAGAAAGGGGTTTCGATCGAGGTGAACTTGGGGGACGTGCCGCTTCGACTGAAGGCGGATCCGCTCCAGTTGCAGGAGGTCATCGTGAACCTCGTGAAGAACGCGATCGACGCCACCGATCATGGATCGGTCCGGGTGCGCCTGGAGGGACGTCCGAGATTCTACGCGGTCGTCGTGTCCGACACGGGCAGCGGCATGTCGGCGGATGTCCTGTCCCGCGTGTTCGATCCCACCTTCACGACGAAGCCTCGCGGGGAGGGACTCGGCCTCGGGCTTCCCCTCGCGAAGCACATCGTCGCGGGCCACGGCGGGACGATCGAGGCCACTTCCAGGCCTGGCGCCGGCTCCACGTTCACGGTCCTGCTCCCTCGAAGGGACGTCGATGAAGATCCTGATCGCCGATGACGACGCGGTGCTTCGGAGCGAGCTCGCGGGGTTGCTCCGCGAGGACGGCCACGACGTGGTCGGCGCATCGGACGGTGGCGAGGCCCTCCGGCTCGTAGAGCGCGAGTCGTTCGACGCGGCTTTGCTCGACCTCCGGATGCCGAAAGCGTCCGGGCTGGAGGTCTTGCATCGTCTCCGGGTCACGCGGCCCGGGACGGCCGTCGTCATGATTACCGGTCAAGGCACGATCGACGCCGCGGTCGAGGCGATGAAAGCCGGAGCCATCGACTTTGTCGAAAAGCCGTACGAGGTCGACGCGCTCCGAAGGACCCTTCGGACGGTGCAAGAGGAGCAACACGCGCGGACATTGCTGGGCGCTTCGGCCACCGAGGGTGCGGTCGTGCGGGTGCTCTCGGACGCGGTCGCCCGACGGGCCCTGCTCGCGGTCGTGGGGCCTCGGGCGAAGCCGCCGTCCGGCGCGACGCGCGTGCTCCGAGTCGAAGAAGAGGGCCGTCCACCGATCGCCTTCGCACCGAACCAGCTCTATCAGCTCAACACCGCGATCGAAGCGCACATCGCCGATGTCGATCGTCCCGTCGTCTACGCGGCCGACCTGTCCTCCCTGCAGACCGTCCACGGGCTCGAGGACATGAAGGCCTGGGTCCGCCACATGAGCGGCCGTTGCGCGGCCAAGGGCGGGGCCCTCATCCTGTCGTCCGAGGACCGGGCTCTGGCGGAGCAATCGGAGAAGGAGGGTGTGCCTTCCGAAGGTCTCCAAGCGATGCTCGAATCCCTCGCGAACCCGATCCGGCGCGCGTTGGTCGGGTACGTCGTGGCGTCCGGTCCTGTCGCTTACTCCGCGATCCTGAGGAAGAATTTCGTGGACTCGTCGTCCAAGCTCTCCTTCCACCTCCAGAAACTCCAGTCGGATGGACTCCTCGCGAAAGGCGACGCTGGCCGGTACGTGGTGACGGAAGCGGGCCAGCGGGCTTGGCAGGTCGTCCGCGCCCTCGCCGAGCGGAAGCCACCCTCGCTCCTGATTTTGAAATCGTGACTCCGGACCGGAACGCGCGACCGCGGGGCTTGTCAACTCGCCTCAACTGGGCGGTATAAATAATCGTCCACCCCAATCGACACGCGAAGGACGATGATTACCCTGCCATCGGAGACTCGAGCCGTCGGATCGTGCATCCTCGTCGTCGACGACGACGAAGGGGTGCGCGAGAACCTGGCCGAGCTGTTCGGGTTGGTCGGGTATTCCGTGTTGACGGCCGCGAACGCGACCGAGGCGATGGAAGCGCTTCGGAAGCACGCGGTGGATCTGCTCCTCACTGATTATCGCATGCCGGGCCCGAACGGCGTCGAGCTCATCGAGTCGGCCCGTCGGGCGAAACCCGGGCTCCGCGCGGTCCTCATGACCGCCTTCGGGGACACCTTCACCGAGATTGAGAGCGTGCGCCGCGGGGCGATCGGATACCTGAACAAGCCGTTCGAAGCAGACGAGATTACCGGCCTCGTCGCGCGCATCCTTTCGCTCAAACGGGAGTGAGAACCATGGAAGCTCTGCAGGTGACCCAGACGATCATGGACGAGTATTCGGCACGCATCCTCCTGGGGACGTTCGACCGCCCGGCGTCCGCGATCGACTTGTGCCGCCGGTTCGGCATTCCGATCGCCGCGTGCTACCGCCGGATCAAGGAACTCGAGGGGCTGGGCCTCGTGTACTGCCAGCAAGGGGAACCGGCCCGGAACGGGAGGGGCATTCTCTTGTACCGATCCCGGCTCAAGTCCGTGCGCATCGCATTCGAAGACGGGAAGCTTCGAGCCCGCGTCGAGCTCGGCTCGATGGACCTTACCTCGGCCCCGGAGAACACGGTCTCCGAACAGGTCATGAACCTGCGTGATCCGTCTTCGACCGCGTGATCCTCCGCGCATCGGACGCCCGATCGCTCCGTTCCAGACCCGTTACCTCAGGTCCGACTCTTTTGCGGAGTCCGGCTTGCCGATCTCGTTCGATCCGGGAGTCGGTCGGCCGTCACGAATCCGCCGTCCAAGCACAAGGAACGCAAGCCTGCGTACGCGAGCTCGGCCAGCGGCTCCAAGTTCACGACGTCTTCCATGTTGTATTCGAGGAGGAGGTCCAGCGCGTCGTCATCGCCTCGATCGTAGGCGCGCCAGAGCCGGACCGCGTCGAATCCTCCGAGGCCGGTCGTCTCCTCGCTGCGCAGAATCCCGACCTGGGACTCAATCGCCTTGAGGCCGCCGACGAATCCGAGGCGCCGGAGCGGATGGACGAGGTCGAGGTGAATCTGGTCCAGATGCATTCGCGGGAACGCCTTGCGAAGGAACGGCACGTCGAACCGCGAGCCGTTGAAGGTGACCAGGAGCTTCGCGTGTTCCAGGGCCGCCGGGAGCTCCTCCAGGTCGTCGCCCTGGATGAACGATCGTCTCGCAGAACCGTCGTACACCCCGACCACCGTGACCGCATCTCGGCCGAGGGACAAGCCGGTCGTCTCGATGTCCAGGTAGGCGGCTGCGTCCCCGAACTCGGGCCATGCGCGCCAATGATCTCGGGCCGGTAGATTCCGCGCGAAGTAGCGATGCCGCCGTCGGCGCAAGGCCTCATCGGACCGTGCGATCTCGTCGGCGATGCGATGCGCGACGCGCGTGGGGAGGCGGCGGGGTTTCGAGGTCTCGGCGAAGTCGTCCCACGTGCGGATCCCGCTCCGCCAGAGACGCTCCTCCGTCCGGTAGCCCACACCGGGGATGTGGACGAACGTCTCGCGCAACATCGGCGCCCGCGAAGCCGACGCGCGAGAGATAGCCCTTGCGGGGAGGTGCGCGAAGACGCCGAAAAGCCTTATTCGCGCGGGCCGGATGGCCGCGCATGTTCGAGGTCCGGGACCGCGACGGGCTCGCCCGGATCGGGGTCCTGGAGACGGCCCACGGTTCCGTCACGACGCCGACGCTCGCCCCGGTCATCAACCCGAACCGGCCGATCATTCCTCCCCGGGAACTCGCCGCGCGGTTCGGGGCGCAGATCCTGATCACGAATGCGTACATCCTCGGGAAATCGCCGGATCGGGACGCGATCGTGCGCGACGGCATCCACAAGTTCCTCGGATTTCCGGGAGCCGTCATGACGGATTCCGGAGCGTTCCAATCGCACGTGTACGGCGATGTGGACGTCACGAACGCGGAGGTCATCGCCTTCCAGAAGGCGATCCATGCCGACTTCGGGACGATGCTCGATGTGTTCTCCGAGCCGGGTCACGCGTACGATCGAGCCTCGGCCGACGTCGACGAAACGGTCCGGAGGGCGCACGAGGCCGTCTCCCTTCGCGGCGAGATGGCCCTCGTCGGCGCCGTCCAGGGAGGCCTCCATCCGGATTTGCGCGAGCGGTGTGCGCGGTCGGTTTCGTCGCTCGACGTCGCGGTGTGCGCGATCGGCGGCGTCGTGCCTCTGCTGGAAACCTACCGGTTCCGAGATCTCGTCCGCGTCATCATCGCATCGAAGAAAGGCCTCGACCCCTCGAAGCCCGTGCACCTGTTCGGCGCGGGCCACCCGCTGGTCTTCCCGCTCGCGACGTTGCTCGGCTGCGACCTGTTCGACTCGGCCTCGTACGCGAAGTACGCCCGCGACGGCCGCATGCTGTTCGCGGACGGCACGCGTCGCGCGGCCGACGTCCA
>DATGWB010000096.1:0-3466 GCA_035299725.1 Thermoplasmata archaeon | reverse complement strand
CCAGGTGCTGAGCTTCCCTCCGGTCATCAACGGGATCTTGACGCAGCTCACCTCGGACACGCGGAACCTCTTCATCGACGTCACGGGGACCGACCTCGAAGCGGTGAACGGTTGCCTTGCGATCCTGTCGACCGCGCTCGCGGAGCGCGGCGGTCGCATCCAGACCGTGAAGACGAAGTATCCGGACCGCACCCTCGAGACGCCCGACCTCGCGCATCGGCCCCATTCGCTCGACCTGAGGCGCGCGAACGAACTCCTCGGTCTCTCTCTGACGCCAGGGGAAGCCGTCGAAGGCCTGCGACGGATGCGCCACGACGCGCGGGCGAACGGGGACGCAATCTCGGTCCTCTCGCCGGCGTACCGCCTCGACCTCCTGCATGAGGTCGACCTGGCGGAAGACCTCGCGATCGCCTCCGGATACGACCGATATCCGCGCGGCCTCCCGCACCGCCAGACGATCGGCGAGTCGCTGGCGGCAAACGACTTCGCGGAGACCCTGCGCGTGCTCCTCGTCGGCTATGGATATCAGGAGGTCATGTCTCTGACCGTCGCGTCCCGGAAGGAGGCGTTTGAGACGCCGGACCGCGTGGTGATTCGGAACCCGCTGAACGAGGACCTAACGACCCTGCGTTCGTCGATGCTGCCGGCGTTGATGAACATCTTCCGGTTGAACAAGCACCGCGAACTGCCGCAGCGGATCTTCGAGATCTCGGACGTCGTGCTCGAGACACGGAACGTGCGGCGGATCGGGGCGGCGGCGATCCATCACAAGGCCTCGTTCACCGAGGCGAAATCGTTGGTCCTCAGCCTGATGCGGGATGTGGGGCGGGACACGGAGGTGCGAGCCGTGGAGGACCGCAATTTCATTCCGGGACGCGCCGCCTCCGTCCTCGTCGACGGCCGCGAAGCCGGTCGTTTCGGGGAGATCCATCCGAGGATCCTCGAGGCGTACGCCCTGGTGCAGCCGGTCCTCGCGTTCGAGCTCGACGTGGATCTCCTCCGAGGTCCAGATTCGAGCCATTAGGCGTGCTCCAAGGCCCCTGCTATCTTTCGCGATTCTCAGTACTAAAAGTCAGCCAAGCGAGTTTATGGGCGGCTAGGCCGACCGCTCTTCGACTCGATGGCAGATGATTCAAGTCCTCCGCCCCCGGGGGACCCCACGGAGCTCCGGGCCGACCTCTGCCCGAACTGCGGCGGAAAGCTGAAGTTCTCGGAGAATCGGCCCGAAGGGCTGTGCCCGTCGTGCGGCATTTTCGTGGAAGTCCTCCGGCCGAGCGCGTCGAAACCGCGCGCGCCGGTCCGTCCATTGCCCCCGAAGATCAAGATCCGAACCGGCACGGTGCGAGAGCTGCAGGTCCTCTGTCACAAATACGGCCTCCCGAGCGACGGCACGAAGGCGGACCTCGTCGCCCGGCTGCTGTTCTACATCGACGAGCAGGGTTGGCAAGCCAAGGTGTCGGCGGGCAAGACGGAGAGGCCGGCTTCGACACCCACGGAGGACGTCGCGAGCCGGAAACAGTGGGCCAAGTTCTTGTTGAATTACGAGAGCGAGGTCGGGGAGGAAGGCCTCGAACCGCAGGACGAGAAGCCGGTACCGGAGGAACCATCGCCGGCGAAAGGCGCGGAATCCACGCCGGAGACCCCGGTCGCACCGCAAGCCGAAACCGTCCCGTTCGAGACTGTGACGGCCCCTTCGCCGGAAGCGGCCCCAGAGGGGAAACCGCCGGAAGCGCCTTCGGAGCCCGGACTCCCTGAGGACCGAGCACGCAAGGGGCCGAAAACCTCCGATCGCGAGTCTTCGACTCAGGAGATCCAAGAGACGGAGCTCCCACCGCCGGCCGAGGCCGTCCCCGAACCGATCCCGGAGGTGGACGGAGAGGTCCCTACTCTCGTAGATGAAATCGTTCCCGCGGAGCCCGTAATCGAGCCGGAGGCCGAGCCGGTCGAGGCCGAGTTCGACTCGCAGGCCGTTCCGGTTCCAGCTGCGCGTGCATCACCGGTTCCGAAGGCGCAGTCCGTCGCGGCCCGATCCGCGGCCCCGCTGGTCCCGCGGTCCCGATGGCGGCGGGCCTTCTACTACGTCGGAGTCTTCTACGTGACCCTCGGAGGGGCGGGCCTGATTCTGGGCTCCTTCCTCCACGACTTTTTCCGCGTCCCGCTTTTCGGCGGAGCCTACGACGCGTTCGGTCGCCTGAACATGGACGCGGCTCTCATCGGCACGATCTTCGTCGGCGTCGGCTTCGCCGCGATGGCCGTCGGATTGCGGCGCATTTCCATGAGGACGGTGTCGGCCGCAGGAGCCTGACATGGACCCGACACTCGTTCCACCGCAGGGACTCACGAGCCGGCAGGCCGTCGGATCCGGGAACGGACCCATTCGAGGCAGCGGTCACGTGAACGGCACCCGAGGACGGACGAACGGCCTCGCCAACGGAATCGGCCGCACGAACGGGTTGGTCAACGGTGTCGGGCGGACGAACGGACTGACGAACGGGCTGACGAACGGGATCGGTCGAACGAACGGGCTCACCAACGGGGTCAGGTCCGCGGATAGTCGATCGGCTCGACGTTTGTTTCGAAGTGTGTCGAGGCGCGATGTCCGCGCCGCCTACGGAATTTTCGGAGGGTCCGTCGCGATCATGCTCATCTTCGCGTTCTTCCTGGGAACCCAGGCTCCGCCTGCGCCGCCGTATGTCTTCGCCGTGGACGGAAACTTCACGGAGTGGCGGCATGTGCCGATCAACTCCGATCCCGCGAATTCAGGCCCTCCTCAGGGGGACCTCCTCGCCTATGCGGTCCACGCCGAGGGCAAGCAGTTGTTCGTGTACGGCAAGACCCGGGGGCCTCTGTTTGAAGGGCCGACGGCGTCCAGTGTGTACGTCCTGATTCACGATTCGAACCGCAGCGGATACAACGCCCCCGAGATCGACGCAGAGTTTGTCGCGGAGGTCTGGGGATGGAACAGCACGCTCCAAGGCACCCTCCTCCGTCAGTGGAACGGCGCCGCGGACCGGGACAATGCCTCGGCCTTGGTGCCGGTTGGTTCGTTTCCGGCCATTGCGGTCGGCGACGAATTTGAGCTCGCGCTAGATCGCGACGTGATCGGCTTTGACCCATCGCTCCGCGAGGTCGTGGCGGCTCGGGCCTCCGACATCCTCGACGTGGGCGCGATCGTCGGCCTCTCGCCCGGCGCCCTGGCCATCGATGAGACCGCGCTGACGAACGTCGTCTCGGGTCCCACATCGGTGCTGCAACTCCGGTTCCGGGCGCTGGCGACGGACATCCGCGTGAACGGCGTTTCGTTTGCCTTGGTCGGAGGCGGGTCTGTTCCGGTGTCCCCGCCCTCGTTTGTGGTTGCCGCGGGCACAGAAGCGAACCGGACAGTCGTTTTCGACCCCGGTAGCCTGCCCGCGGGCCAGTTCATCACCTTGCGAGTCAGCGCGGTTGACGCCGCCATCCCGACGAC
>DATGWB010000095.1:0-32782 GCA_035299725.1 Thermoplasmata archaeon | reverse complement strand
ATCGAGGTAGGCGGAGGGCTCGTCGATCAAGTAGATGTCCGCATCGCGCCCGAGGCAAAGCGCAATCGCGACCCGTTGCAACTCGCCCCCGGACAACGTCGCGACGTCCCGTTCGATCATGCCCTTCACCTTGAGCGGCTGTAGAATCTCCGTCTCGAAGTAACCCGTGTCGGCTTTCTTTCCCACCGTGTTGCGGAGCAATTCGCCGACCGTACCTTCGTAGACCGCCTCGAGGTACTGCGGCTTGTACGAGACCTGCCAACGGCCTTCGACCGCTCCCGACGTCGGCGTCTCCTGGCCCGCGAGCATCTTGACGAACGTCGTCTTGCCGGTGGCGTTCGGTCCGACGACGCCGACCACTTCCCCTTTCCGGAGGCGTCCCGGATGGACGGTGAGCTCGAAGTCGTCGAACCGCTTCGTGAGTTCGCCGAACGTCACGAGCGTCTCGGCCTTCCAGTCGGCCCGGGGTGGGCGCATATCGAAGCCGATCGCACGGTCGCGGAAGCGGATGTTCTCCTCCTTCAGGTAGCCGCCGAGGTACACGTTGATCGCGGTGCGGACCGGCCGCGGCTGCGCGATGATTCCGTAGGCACCTTCCTCGCCGTACATCAGGAAGACCGTGTCCGCGAGGAAATCGAGGACGGCCAGATCGTGCTCCACGACGACGACGTACTTCTCCTTCGAGAGGGACTGGATGACTTTCGCGACCTGCAGTCGCTGATAGATGTCGAGATACGACGACGGCTCGTCGAAGAAGTAGATGTCCGCATCCTTCAACATCGTCGCGGCAATCGCCATGCGCTGGAGCTCGCCGCCCGAGAGTTGCGCGATGTCCCGATCAAGGAATGATGTGAGGTCGAGGGATACGATGAGCTCGGCGAGCCGGCCTCGCTTGTCGGCTTTCGTCAGGAGATTCCGGACGCGGCCTGTGTAGATCTTGCTCAACTTGTCGACGTACTGCGGCTTGATCGCCGTGGTCAATTTCTTGTTGGCAATCTTCGCCAGATAATCGTGGAGTTCCGTCCCCGCGAAGTAGTCGAGCACCTCTTCCCAATACGCTTTCTTGCGGCGATAGTGGCCGAGATTCGGGGCCACCTCTCCGCTGAGGAGGCTGACACACGTGGTCTTGCCGATTCCGTTCGGACCGAGCAGGCCGATGACCTCTCCCTGCTTCGGGACCGGGAGACGAAAGAGCCGGAACGCATTCTTTCCGTATTGGTGCACTAGATCTTCCTTCAACGCTTCTGGAAGACCGATGATCCGAATTGCGTCGAACGGACACTTCTTGACGCAGTTGTGAACTACTTCCCCAGCCGCGGTATAGGTCTGGTCTTCCTCGACTTCGAGATTGAAGACCTGCAAACCTTCGGCGCGGCTAACCTCAATGGCGCGAATCGAGGCGTAAGCAAAATCGTCGTCTACGAGATAGTGACTCGCCTTTCGATTGCGCGTATCCGAGAAATCTACCTGCAACAGCGTCGCCATCTGTTGCGAAAATTCAGCAGTGACGTGAAGATAGTACGCGCGACGCTTGCCGGAAGGAGACCTCGCTGTCACGCCTGCAGCAATCCCGATTCCGGCGAGAATCTCCTGCATCTGGTAGGCCAGATGAGGGGAGGTCGTGACGATCCCGAAATAGTTGCGATGGAACTCCCGATGGCCGTCGCCTCTCCACAGCCCGCGAACTAGCTCTTCCCGGACGGCCTTCGGCGCCGTCATGAACACCGGAGGAACGTGCTTCTTGTCGCACTTTTTCCCAAGAGAGCCGAACACGCGGGCCAACACGGCCGAATCGTATCGAACGTTCCGGCCTAGACCAGTGTTCTTTGTTTCGTACCCTCGAAGGCCGAATACTTTGCGAATAGAATGGCGCACATCATTTCGATAGTTCTGCTCCTTCTCATGGAACGAGAACACGAGGCGCCGATCATCGGCGGAACCTTCGGCAAGATAATATCCGACCAGTCTCCCCAAATCCGGCGTCAACGGCAGGGAAATCAACTGCTCCGACCACTGCGGATAGCGACCCCGACTCAGCACCATCGGAATCGGGACATCCCACGAGTCTTGGGCCGTTTCGTGAGTCCTGGGTTTCACGAGATAATCGCCGGTCTTCAGCTCGGCGGGCCGAACCCAGCGAAGGACTCCGGTCGACTTTTCGAGCCTTCGTCCACCTTTGATCGGCCGTCGGATCACCGCAAGAATTGGATGCTCTTCGGTGACCTCAAGCGGGTCCGGTTGGCCGGTAACCCGAATCCGATACAGGGGCCCGTCGTACATCCGGGTCTGGACGCTCGTCACAGGTCGATAGCGTCCCTGATGGGTGAGGGCGCGGGTGCCGACAGTAATCTTGTCGATGGGGACAATCCCGGAATCGGTCGAGATAGGCACCCCCGCGGGCAAACAGATTCCGCAAGAGATGCATGTCTCCTCGCTGATCGCGGCTTTCGTTGTCTCCGGATCAATCCAGATGACTTCGGTTCCGGTCCTCTGCGGTGGGCAGAAGGCGATGCATTCGAGATGGCAACGCTTGGGCTGACATCGATCCTTAAACACGACGGCGACGCGCACTACGAATTCGATGAGCCCTGAGCTATTTAAACATATGACGGAGCGGTCGGACGCAGAGAACCTTTATCCGAGTCCCGACCATCCATTCCGATGTGATGTGATGATTCCGGGCGGACGCGTGAACCCGCGGCAGATGCGCCAGGCCATGAAGCGGATGGGCATCGAGCAGGAAGAACTCGAGGGCGTCGAGGAGGTCGTCATCCGAACCGCGAGCAAGGAATACGTGATCCGGGACCCGAACGTCACCGCAATGACCGCGCAGGGTCAGAAAATTTGGACCGTCGTCGGAGAGCCGATTGTCCGGGATCGGGCGGATGCGAAGAAGCCGGAAGCGGGTCACGGACCGACGATTCCGGAAGAGGACGTCCAGCTCGTCGCCGAGAAGGCCGGCGTCTCCGAGGCGGAGGCGCGCAAGGCCCTTGAAGAGTGCGGCGGGGAACCCGCGGAAGCAATCATCCGCCTGATGAGCCGATGAACATTGGGCGGGTCCGATCAATCCTCGGCGTATGGGCGCCGATGGCGATCGGCGTCTTCATCATCGTGACGTCGATCAACTTCTACTTCACCGCGAATCTCACGAACGGACTCTTCCTCGGGAACCTGGAGTCGTGGCGGCTCGTGTGTTCGGCGGGCGCCTTCTTCGTTGGCGGAGTCCTGCTCCTGTCTACGTTCGGCCGGTACCGGAAGACGAAGGCCGCGAGGCTCGAGCGGCGGACGAGCCCGCCGAAGTGAGAGCCCCGGCGCGGATCACTCCTTCTTGCGGCGCGATCGGGCGACCACGAGGGCGATCACAATCGCGACGACGATCACCACGACGATGAGACTGTACGTGATCGTCGGGCCGCCCAGGATTCCCACGGACGCCCAGTTCGCGTGCACCACGAGCGGACCGTTCACGGTCACGGAGACCTGCGTCGAGGTGGAGGTCGCATCGCCCGTCCAGCCCGCGAAGCGGTATGTCTGACCGTTGTACGTCACCTCTTGTGGCGCGGTGAGTGTGGCCTGCGTCCCCTTGGCGAACCAGCCGCCCGCCTCGATTGGGATGGTGCTGTCGACGCGCACGAGGTATTCGACATGCCATGTCGCCGTCGCGGTCTTCGGTCCGTCCATCGGAACCGGATTCGACAAGGCCGCGGACGATCCGGACGCGTCGCCGGTCCAGGCGTCGAACGCTTCGCGTTCGGTCCCGCTCACCGGAACGATGGATGCGTTCACCGATACGACGCCGAACGACCCGTTCGCGTACCAGCCACTCCCCGACGCGCTCCCGTACGGCGTGTTGACGGTCAGGTAGAACTGCACCTGCCAGACGGCCACGACGAGGTGGGGCCGATCCATGAGGATCGACGAGGACGCGGATGAGTCCGTTCCCGTGGCATCTCCAAACCAGCCCTGGAACATTGCACGAGCGCCGGCTCCGAGAGAGACGGTCCCGACATCGAGACGTGCTGCCGTCTGCGTGCCGTTATCGTACCAGCCGGCGGACACCGCCGAGCCGTAGGTCGTGGTAATCTGGAGACGGTACTGCAACTTCCAGTTCGCGATCGCGACCTTCGGCCCGTCCATCACGATCGGGGCCGACGTCGTGCCGGACCCCGAGGCGTCCCCGCCCCATCCGTTGAACGCTTGCCGCGACCCAGACGATATCGCCACCGTTGCCGGAGCGGTCGCGCTTGCGGTCACACCCGACGAGTACCAACCGGTCCCAGCGACCGGGCCGTAGGCGGACTGAACTTCCAAGTAGTACTCCGTCCCAAACAACGCGTTCGCGGTCTTCGGACCGTTCATCACGATGGGATCCGACGTGGTACCGGTACCGGTCGCGTCACCGCCCCATCCGTGGAACGCAAGGCGCTCGCCCGGACCGACAGACTGAACCGGGTTCGTGACCGTCGCATAGGCCGTCAAACCGCTGAGGTACCAACCTTGCCCCGTGGACAAGGGATCTGCGGAATTGACCGTCAAGTAGAATTCCGTCTTGAAGCGGGCCGTCAGCGTCATTCCCGCGGTGATCGTAATCGCATGGGACGGACCGCCACCGTCGCTCCAGTCGAGGTACCGATACCGGACACCCGGACCGCCGGATTGCAACGTCCCCACCGCGATCGTGTGCGTCGAGTTGAGGGCGAACCAGAATGTCCCCGGGCTCGCCTGCGGTCCCCCGCCATCGAGTGTGAAATTCAACCCCTCGGGATCGGTCTGAATGAGTAGCGTGCGTTGGGGCTGGAACGTCGCGGTGGCATCGACCGCCGTGTTCGCCGTGACGCCGTGGGCCCGCGCCCCCGAATCGCTCCAAGAAACGAAAACGAAACGCTGGTCGGGAGCGATGAGCTGCGGGGTTGGAGCGTCGAGCCAATGCGAGGATCCCTGATCCCACCACAGGGTCACCGGCCCGGACTGGGAGACGTTGTCCACGCTGTAAGTCGGTCCCGTCGGGGTGACGCCGAATGTTGCCCGCCACTGCTTGTGGAACGAAGCGGTGAGAGTCATGTCTCCATTGGCGACGATATTGTGCGCCAACGCGCCCCCGTCGCTCCACGAGGACCAGACGTACCGGGAGACGGGGCCGATCGGCTGCGGAGACGGCGTGCTGATGTTGTGCGTCGTGCCCAGGAGGAACACCGCTTGCGTTGGAGTCGTCGACGTCTTCCCGTCGACCGTCACTTGGAGCCCAACCGGGTTTGTCGACAGACTTACGACCGCAGCTGGGAAGCCCGGGTTGCGGGCATAGTAGATGTCCCAATCCGGACCACGGCCGTCCGTCCAAACGACGTGGACGGAATTGTCCGGCGCGGCTCGGATCGCGAAATAGTCTCCCGGACGGGCGAGGGAGGAGGACGTCTCCTCTGTGGTCACGCGAACGTTCGTTCCCCAGGTCTGACCGCCGTCGGTCGAGTTCGCGTACTCGATGTTGTAGTTGCCGGTGCGCAGGTCATACCATGCCGCGTGGAGCTTCCCCGTGCTGTCCTGTGTGAGGTCCGGCATTCGCTGGACGTTGGTGGTCTGGTCATTCACGATCTTGTTCGCGCCCCAGGTTTGCCCGCCGTCCGTCGACCGGGACATGTAGATGTCCATCGATCCACCGCGGCTGTCGGTCCAGATATTGTACAGCGTGCTGCCAGAGGTCCGGTCGACGACCAGCTGGGGCATCGCGTCGTCCCATCCGGAACCCTGCGCCGAGCCTTGGACATCATTCACGCGCACGGTCGGCGACCACGTTTGGCCATGATCAGTCGAGCGAGTGAAGAGGATGTTCGACGATCCGAAGTTCCACCAAGTCAGGTACACGACGCCGCTGGGCGAGGTCTTGATGATGCCACCGAGGACGGTTCCTTCGTTGTTCGGAAAGTGGATGGGTGCCCAGTGGGCGCCGCCATCGTCGCTCCAGGAGACCATGAGGCTGTTTCCTTCGTCCCACGCGGAATAAATCCGGCCGGAGGCATCCACCGTGATCGAGTCTTTGTCGGTGAGGCCACCACCCCCTTGCATGAAGTGGGGCGGACTCGTCCACGATGTCCCGTCGGTGGTGTTCGCAACGTTCAACCCCGTCGGAGAACAATCGTACTCCAGGTAGGCATAGTGAACGACGTCGTTCAGTCCGAGGGCCATCCACGGATCCGAGTTGTGACAATTCTGGTTTGGATGGGACTGGTTCATCAGGATGTTCGGCGCCCAAGTCGCTCCGTTATCGGCGGAATATGAGGCTCCGACCCGGAGGCCCGCTGCCGTCGCGCCGTTCGTTTCCTTCCAACCAAGGAAAATTCTCCCGGAGGAATTAATCGCCATGGTCGGCTCGACTTGGTCGGTGTACGGGGACGAACCATCCGTGATCTTGATGTTCGGGAAGAAAGGCTGCGACGACGACGGGACCGCGGCGGCTCCCACCGATTCATGCGACCTCGATGACGGGCCGAGCGAGGATGCGGTCGCACTTGGCGACAATCCCGTCACCATGAAACTCATGCACAGCGCAATCACTAGCAAGAACAACGCAAACCTCGACGTTGGACTCCTCCTCCCCTAGAACAGGAGCGGCCGACACGGAAATAACCTTTTCTTTCACCGGGCGGAGGGTCGGGAGACGTCCGAAATTCACAGGCGGCCCGGACGCTTGCCTTCGCATCGGACCCTGGCGCGCCAAGCATTATATAGCGAGAACTTGTTGAGAACGACGCTAGGCTCGACCGGGGGGTTGGGCGTCCCCTTGTAGACCCAAATCGTCCTCATGGGGCGGTGACAGTCGGGGGCGGTGCTCCCAGTCTGGCGCTGGTCCGGATGCCGACGTTGAGGTTCTGTCCCGCGGGGCTGGAGGCGACAGGGAACGCAGCTGGAGAGCGGCGATCCCCGTCCCGATCGTGGGGAACGGGTCAGGCACGGAAGTGAGCAGCCTCACCGCGGACTACCAACGCTCGCGGGGGTGCGGGACCGAGGACGCATCCGGGTCACCCGGCGTCGGAGCTGAGCATCCACCTCGATGGCCTAGCTTCGCGGTCAGCGTTCGGTCAGCTTCATCTGTTTGGTCCCGAGGACGAGCGCGCCCATCCCGAATCGCTTGACGACCAAATCGTAGAGGATCTCATCGCGAACCTCGTTGCGGCGCTCCGGCATTCCGTACGCGGGTTCGTTCGTCGGGACCGGGAGGCCGAGTTTCACGAGGCCGCGACGGGCATCCTCCCGCTCTTCCCGCGGAGCCTGCGGCGCGTCCACTGCACCGCCGAAGCCGCACTCGCGAAGTTCTCGAAGAAAAATCGGACGGCGAAAGAGCTTTTGCAGGACCGAAACCGCGAGCCGGATTTGGTCCGCCTCCTCGCGGGTCGCTTCCCGACACCGGGCGCCCACGAGCTCGTACAGGTTTGGCTCTCGGTGCGCGGACGTGCTGTACACCTTCGCCGGCGGGATGTCCTTCTCCCGGAGGATGCCCGCATCGGCGAGGGCCTTCAGGTACCCGGTCACGAACAGCCGGTGGAACGGATAGCCATCCGCGCGGAGCTGCTTCGTGAGGGAGCTGATCGAGCGTTCCTGTTCCCGGAGGTACGAGACCACGAGGTCCTTGAGGTTGCGCTCAGGGACAAACAACGGCTCCCGACCCGGACCTGGTAACAAACCGGATAACAAATAAACGTTTCCAGCCGAAGTGTTGCTCACAGACCGAGTGCAAAAATCATCTTATCCTCGGCCCCCTGTCGTCTTCCAGTTCGCTCTTACTCCCCCTTTCTTTTTTGGTTTCCTCCATACGCGCGCGGCCGGCACCCGGTGATAACGGCCTCGGAACGGTTATTACGCGCTCGGTCCAATGGAATGCCTTGCTATGGGCCAAGGAGACCGTATCCGGACGTTCATCCACGGTTTTGATGACAAGCTGGGCGGCGGCATCCCGGAGGGCCACGTCGTGCTCCTCGCCGGAGAGCCGGGGACGATGAAGTCCACGATCGCGTTCAACATGATGTACCAGAACGCGCTCCGCGACGGGAGACCGGGCACCTACATCTCGTTGGAACAGGGTCGAGACAACCTGACGCGCCACCTGGATCAGATGAGCCTCAGCCCGCGGGATGTGGAGTCGAAGGTCAGCATCGTCGACCTCGGAATGATCCGCCGCAATCTCGACGGGATGGCGGACCGCACGTGGCTCGAGATTTTCAAGATGTACGCGATGAACTTGAAGCGGTCCCTGAACTACGACATCCTCGTCGTCGATTCGCTGCCGGTCCTCGAGGTCATGTCGCGATTCGAAAACCCGCGTGAGGATCTCTTCCAGCTCTTCGAGTGGATCCGCGATCTGAAGGCGACGACGATCCTGATCAGCGAGATGAAACCGGACAGCGAGGACTTCGGGAAGAACGGTGAGGAGTATCTGAGCGATGGAATCATCCACACGAAGATGGAGCGCATCGACGACGCGAACATCCAGCGGCGGATCCGATGTGTGAAGTTGCGCGGAACGAATCATTCGCCGAACTACTACACGCTCATCTTCCAAAGCGGGATTCTTCAAGCGACGCGCATCATCGCCGAGTAGCCAGGAAACGGATCTTGGCTCGATTCCGAATTTGGGCCAAAAGCCTAATGTGCGCGCCGTAGCATCCCGCGAATCCGAGGCACAGGTCAAGCCGCCTGCGCTTCCGAAAAGGAGGCACGGCCACACGGCCCTTCTCGTCGTGCGTATTCTCGTGACCCTCGCGCTCGCCCTCGTCCTCCTCATCCAAGTGCCCTCGATCGGCCCGCGATCCGCTCCGCTCGCGGCCGGCCCGATCGGAGGCCCCGTGACGTTCCGCACGGACGCGACCGAGACGGAGATCACGGCGGCCGGTGCCCGAATCGTCGCATCCTACGACGCGTTCTCGGTCGCGCGCGGCCCCGAGGGAACCCTCGCGGTCCTCCGAGCCCAAGGGCGCTACGCAGAACCGTTCGCGCGGGCATCAGAACTTCAGTTTGCGGCCGGGACCGTCGACGTCGCGGCGCTCTCCGCTCAATCGATCCCATGGTCCCTCGATTCGGACGGGATGGCCGTCGGCGTGATCCATCTCGTCGCCCCGATCAAGTCCGCGTGGCAAGCCGAGCTCGCGTCTCGGGGAATCTCGCTCCTTCGATATGTCCCGCAAGATGGGTTCGTCGTCCGCGGTCGACTTTCAGACCTACTCGATGCGTCGGCGGTCCCCTACGTGGATTGGGTCGGGCCGTACGAACCAACGTGGAAAATCCGACCGGGAACACCGGCCGTCGGTGTCGTGGATGTGCGCATGGTCGTCCTTCCGGGAGAAAGTCCCTCGATGATCGAGGCGTGGCTCGGGCATGCGGGGATTCTGGCGGACACGCACGGGCGAATCGGCCCAGCCCTCCTGGGAGCCTTCGGAAGCGGGGACTTCCGGTGGGTCCGTGCCCGAGTCCCGGCCGGCCTCGTGCCCTCGGTAGCGGCCCTCCCCGCAGTCGAATTCATCGATCCGGTCGTGCCCGTCCATCCGTTGAATCAGGAAACCGACTGGGTGATCCAGACGAACCTCACCGCGAACGACCGCTACTGGACGTTCGGCCTCGACGGGACGGGACAAGTGATCGGCATGGCCGACACCGGCCTCGACTATGACGGCGAACAGTTCCGGCAAGCACCGACGACCGTCACCCTCGGAGACATCTACAACACGACGGACCTGGCTCGCCGCAAGGTCGTCCGGTACGTGAACATGGGTGTGCTCACGGGACAACTCACGTGGCCGGGAGGGGGCGGCCCCTGGGATCCGTTCTCGATCAAGGACTGCGCGAACGGGCACGGGACCGGCGTCGCCTCGACCCTCGCCGGGAACGACAACGGAATCGGCTCCTCGCCGAACGACGGGAACGCGTTGGGCGCGAAGATCTACCTCGAGGACATCGGCGGCTTCCAAGGCCTCGCGATCTGTCCGAACGAGGGATTGATCTACATTCCCGAGAACTACGACGACCTATTCGGCCCGGCGGGCCTCGTGTACAACGATCCGACGGCTCCGGTTCGGATCCAGAGCGACAGCTGGGGGGCGGACACGAACGTGTACGATGTCCAAGCGCGGATGGTCGACGCGTTCGTCTGGGCCCATCCCGACATGACGATCCTCTTCGCCGCGGGGAACGCGGGCAGCAACGCGGGGACGATCGGGACGCCCGCGACCGCGAAGGACGTCGTCTCGGTCGGCGGCGCGTACAACCCGGATACCGGCGGCGGGCTCGGTCAGAACGACCTGGCGCCGCAGGCGAGCCGCGGCCCGACCACGGACGGCCGGATCAAACCGACGATCGTCACGATCTTCGATGGCGACTCCGCAATGTCGGACGGCGACCCGTTGAGCCTGGCCCACGTCTCCGACGCGCACTGGGGCGGGACGAGTTACTCGACTCCCGCGGCGGCCGCCGCGGCGGCCATCATCCGCCAGTACTTCGTGGACGGCTGGTATCCGTCGGGCGCCCCGATCGGGAACAACTCGATGAACCCGAGCGCCGCGCTCATCCGCGCGATCCTCATCGCGTCCGGACAACAGG
The DNA here is from genome assembly GCA_035299725.1 of Thermoplasmata archaeon. GTDB lineage: Archaea > Thermoplasmatota > Thermoplasmata > RBG-16-68-12 > RBG-16-68-12 > RBG-16-68-12. The sequence continues at coordinate 22,201 of DATGWB010000095.1, read as the reverse complement.
TCACGGGCACCGGGACGGCGGCCCGGTCGGCGACGGATACCTGGCCGAACAACGAGCAGGGATTCGGGCGCGTCCTCCTGTCGAAGGTACTACCAATCGCGGCCGCCGGGGACACATTCCGAACGCAGGTCGTCGATGGGAAGGCCGGGCTTTTGACTGGGGACGAAGCCACATACTCCTTCCACGTCGGAATTTCCGGCCCCGCGAAGTTCGTCTTGACATGGAGCGACTACCCCGGGACGATCGGAGCAACGAAAGCACTCGTGAACGATTTGGACCTCGAGGTGACCGCGCCGGACGGGACGGTGTACCGAGGGAACCATTTCGCGCCGTTCGCGCAAGGGCAATCCCTGGCCGGCGGGACCTTCGACACCACGAACGTCGAGGAGGCCGTGATCCTGAAGAGCGCGATGACGGGGGACTGGTCGGTCCGGGTGATCGGATCGAACGTACCGGTGGGCACGCAACCGTTCGCGCTCGTCGCGACGGGCAACCTCGACCCCTCCTATGGTCGGCTGACCTTGGACCGCTTCGTCTACTCGGAATCGGACACGATCCACATCTCGGTCGACGACCCCGACGCGACGTCGGTCGTCGTGCATGTCGCATCGAGACTCGAGCCGGCGGGGGAGAACGTCACAATGACTCGGGGCGGCCCAGACGAAACCTGGCACGGCTCGATTGCCACCGCGTTCGGGACCGCGACGCCGGACAACGTGCTCCAAGTGCGCGAAAGAGATGTCGTCACCGCGGCGTATCGGGACCTCTCGCCTCCGCACACGGCGACGGCGGAAGCGAATATTCTCGCGAGCGGCCCGACGATTCACGACGTGACCGTGAGGTCGATCGGCTCGACGACGGCAACGGTCGAGTGGATCACGAACGAACCTGCGACGACGGAAGTGAGATACGGCACGAGCGTCGGCGCGCTCGCGTTTGGTGCGAACGCCTCCGACCTACGAACGGCACATACGATCAGACTGACGCGTCTCCGCCCAGAGACGCACTACTACCTCGAGGTCACCTCCCGTGGACGGCTTGCGAATGGGACCACGGATACGAATGACGGGACAGACTACCAATTCCAGACATCGGCTCTCGGCGATGTCCTACTCGTCGTGGGCGGAAGTTCGTTCCCTCCCGAGCGGGAAGCCTCGTACGCGGCCGCGCTCGGCGATGGCGGATGGACATGGTCCGTGTGGCGTGTCGCGGAGCTCGGGCTCCCTCCCCTCGGAGTCCTGCAAGCGCGCCGCGCCGTGATCTGGCAAGTCGGATTGGAGCAATACCCGCCGTTCAATGCGTCCGCACGAGCGTTGGTGCACAGCTACCTCGATGGTGGCGGGCGCCTGATCGTCTCCTCTCACGACACCGGGTGGGCGCTCGGGAGCCCCTCATCGCCATTCGCGACCGCAGAAACAGAGTCGTGGGTCCGGGCCGTGCTCAAGGCGACGTTTGTGTGCGACCCCCTGACGATCGGCCAAGTGAAAGGCGTTTCGTCGGACCCGATCAGCGGTGCGTACGCGGGGGGAGGCGTCGTCTACACGCCGCACCGGGATGGTGGGGCGGACGACCAGATCGCTCCGAGCGCGACGGACGGGACCGCCTCGACGGATTGGACGGACGGCTTGGTTGTGAGTCCGTCCGGAGGGCCGTTGTGCGCCCAAAACCAGCCGATCGGACTGCGTTGGGTCTCCTCGTCGACGAACGGCACCGCGGGCCAAGGCGCGTGGGGCGGGACTCCATCGCGCCTCGCATACTTCGCCTTCGAGATCACCGGGATCGACTCGACGGCCACGAACCTGAACCCGACGAGCTCGACGCGGGCGGCGATCCTCGATGCCGCTCTCCGATGGCTCGTGAGCACCTCGACGGCCGGACTGGACCGGGACCATCCGGATGTGAACGTCACCGCGCCGAACGGAGGTGTCTTCTCGGGCCTATCGATCCCGATTACATGGACGGCGACCGCAAATGGGTCGGGCGTGGCCATCGCAAATTTCACGTTGTCCTTCAGCGTGGATGGCGGCGTGACTTGGAATCCAATCACCTCGTTGTTGGGCTCCGCGCGATCGTACACATGGGATGTGAGCGCCTTGCCGAACGGGCCGCGCTATCTCGTGCGCATCGCGACCCAAGACGACGGGATTCCATCGCTCGGCGGCTCCGACGTTTCCGATGGGACGTTCGGAATCGCGCGCCCGGGGGGAGACACACAGGGCCCAATCTTGTGGGCCGGAAGTGTTCGCGTGAGCCCGAGGCCCCCGGGAACCGGGTACCTCGCGACATTCCGGGCAACGGCGGACGACCGGACCCGAGGCGGAAGCACGGTCGCGGCGGCCGAACTGTTCCTGCAAATCGCGCCGCCCAATCCAACAAACTCGGGGATGGGACTTCCGATGGTTGCCGCGGACGGCCGCTTCGATGGCTCCGTCGAGAACGTGTCATGGCTATCGCGGCTGACCTCGCCCGTAGGCAATACGTGCGCGTGGGTTCACGCGAAGGACGGTCCCGGGAATTGGGGTCCGTTCGTGTCCACATGCTTCGTCGTGATCAATGCGACGAACCAGCCTCCAATCGTTTCGATCGGAACTCCCGCAGAAGCCCAGGCGTTCCCGGCGGCATCGACGATCACGTTCACCTGGACGATGTCGGATGACCTGCTCGAGTCGGCTCAACTGCCCGTGTGGGCCAACCTGACGATGAACAACGTCACGACCGCGCTGCTCGTCGCGTCCGTGGGTGCGACGTCCGTCGCGTGGACTGCGCCAGATGTCGCCATGAACCGGGCTGTGTTCCATGTGGATGTCGTCAATCCGGCCGGGTTACGGGGGTCGGCCGAACGTACGTTCAGGCTGACCCGCGAGTCTCCGCCACCACCGCCGCCGCCACGGTCCCCGCTCGTGTTCATTGTTGCGACACTGATTGTGGTGGTCCCGGTAGTGTTCCTCCTCGTTGTCTTCCTGCTCGCTCGCCGGAGGAGGGCGGAGCAACCGTCACGGACTGCGCCGCCGCCACCCCTCCCAGTGCCACCCGTCGGTAGCGCCTCGGCATCCGCCTCCGTCACAAAGGTGTGTCCGCGATGCCACACGACGGTCAACGCGATGGACGTGTCGTGTTTCTTCTGCGGCTACCGATTCCCCGATGAAGGCCGACCACCTTTGGGGGGAGGATGAGGGCTTCCGACTAGCCTTCGCGAATTTCGAACACATCGGATTCCGGGATCGCGTAATAGAACAACGACTGTTCGATCTCTTTCTCCTTCGACATCTCCCGGTCGATCCGCTCCCTCCATCCGGGCCTCAGTGCGACTCGCAGGCGTCGCCCCTCTTTCTCGAACGTGACCGCGGGGTCCGTCGCGGACTCGAGACCGATGTTCCCCTTCCCCATCGTGCAGCCGCTTGAGAATTGGATCCCGTCGAGGACGCAGCGCATCGGTGGCTCGGGCTGGCTCTCCACGCGCGCACGAAGGCCCTTGTAGTGTCCGAACCGGCGCTTCCCGATCGCGCCCATCCGGAGGCCCAACGTCACATAGACCCCGAGGTGTCCGTGAAACCGTTGGAGTGACTCGAGCTCCGCGGAGAGTTGCATGTGCGATAGATGGCGACACCGCCGCAATAACCTTCGCGCGGCCGTGCACTTTCGGCCACCTCTCCCCGTTCCGCCTTTCAAGTGCTCGTCCTATCCAAGAACCCGTGAGAAGCCATGGGCGCCCTCCCATTCGATCCAGAAGCATCGGTCGTGTCTCCGCGAAGCGTCCCGGACGGATGCCCGGAATGCGGCGCGCTCCTCCAGCACGTCGGCGGTTGCGTTCAATGTGCCGAATGCGGGTATTCGAAATGCGGATGAACGCCGACGGCCCGCGTCCGTTCCAGTGGAAACGGCTTGAGCTAAACTCACGCGTGAGAGACGGACCAGTGGAAGGAGGACTCAAAGAAATATGAGCATTCCCGATGCTGCGCCGCCTCCGAGCCGGGGGAAGGATGTGCTCGTCGAGTTTCCGCAAGATGAGCTGATCGCGAAGTGGGAGGAGTTCTTCGAGGAGATGGGCTACCTCTCGAAGATCATCGCGGTAGCCGACCGCTACCCGGAGTCGAGGAGCCTCGAAGCGTCGTTCCTCGACCTGAATCGCTTCGACACGGACATGGCGATCTATCTCCTGCGACACCCGCTGAACGTCCTGATGGCGGGCGAAGAGGCGATCCGTCGGCTGGCGCCGCCCGGGGAAGAGGCTCCCCAAATTCATCTCCGGATCAACGGCCTTCCGCGGGACCGCCGGATCCAGATTCGGGACCTGCGCGCGAAGCATCTCGGGCAATACATCTCCGTCGAAGGGCTCGTCCGAAAGAGCACGGAGGTCCGTCCCAAGGTCGTCGGGGCGTTGTTCCAGTGCCTCCGGTGCGGGACGATCATCAAGGAAGAGCAAGACGGGCAGACGTTCCGAGAGCCGCTGGAATGCTACGAGGAGCAAGGCGGATGCAAGCGGTCCGCGAGCGCGACGAAGTTCAAACTCCTCACGGAGACATCGTTGTACCTAGACACGCAGAAGATCGAAGTCCAGGAGGCGCCGGAGGGACTCCGCGGCGGGGAGGAACCGCAGCGCCTGAGCGCCTATGTGGAAGATGATCTGACGGGCCGGATCACACCGGGGCAACGGGTGATCCTGAACGGAGTCCTCCGAAGCGTGCAACGGGGACGGCCGGGACAGCGCTCCACCCTGTTCGATATTTTCGTCGACGTCAACTCGGTCGAGATGGAACGGGTCGAGTTTGAAGAGATCGAGGTCACGGAGGAAGATGCGCACCGGATCCGGGAGATCGGATCGAGCCCCGACATTTTCCGCCTGATCACCGCATCGATCGCGCCCTCGATCTACGGAATGCACGTGGAGAAGGAAGCCCTCGCCCTCCAGTTGTTCGGCGGCGTCGCGAAGGTCATGCCCGACGGCCGCCGGATCCGCGGGGATATCCACCTGATCCTCGTGGGCGATCCAGGGACGGGCAAGAGCGAGCTCCTATCCTACATGATTCGGCTCTCGCCGCGCGGGATCTATGCGACCGGCAAGGCCGCCTCGGCGGCGGGTCTGACGGCAGCTGCGGTCCGAGACGAATTCGGCGAGGGACGCTGGACGCTCGAGGCGGGCGCCCTCGTCCTCGCGGATCTCGGGCTCGCCGCCATCGACGAAATCGAGAAGATGAATCCGCAAGACCGGTCGGCGATCCACGAAGCGATGGAGCAACAGCGGATCAGCGTCGCGAAGGCGGGCATCACTGCGGTCCTGCAATCCCGATGCGCGATCCTCGCCGCGGCGAACCCCAAGTTCGGCCGTTTCGACGAGCACAAGTACATCTCCGAGCAAATCGACTTGCCGCCCGCGCTCCTCAGCAGGTTCGACATCATCTTCTCGATCATCGATCGCCCGCAGGCGGATCGCGACCGCGAGCTCGCGGAACACATCCTCAAGGGACACAAGGTCGGCGAGATCCGTCGGCGCCGCGAGGCGGGCTTCGCCGTTCAGGAGGCGATGGCCCTCGAGGAGCCGTTCACGCCCCATTTCGATCCGGACTTCTTCCGCAAGTACGTGGCCTACGCGAAGCGGATCTATCCCGTGATGACGGACGAGGCCATGGAGATCATCGAGAAGAAATATCTGGAGATCCGGAAGACCGGCGAGGCCGCGGGCTCCAGCGTCCCGATCACCCCGCGGCAGCTCGAGGCGATCATCCGGCTTTCCGAGGCCGGCGCCCGGCTCCGGCTGAGCGAGACGGTCGGGGCGGAGGACGCGGAGCGCGCCGTGCGAATCGTCGAGTACTGGATGGGCAAGGTGGCCGGCGAGGAAGGCCGCTTCGACATCGACATCATCCAGACCGGGATCAGTCAGTCGCAGCGCGAACAGATCATCTCGATCCGCGACATCATCAACGAGCTCGCGGGCCCCGAAGGCGTCGCGGACTACGAAGACATCGTCCGGATCGCGCAGGACCGCGGCATCCCGCCGGCGAAAGTGGACGCGTGGTTGAAGCGCTGGGCCCAAGAAGGGGAGATTTACAGCCCCGCGAAAAACAAGTATAAGCTCGTCGAACGGTTGTAGCCGAGACCCGGCCGATGCCCATCCGCATGAAGGTGTATCACCAGGGGAAAGAGACCCTTGTCGCGGCGGCGGACGCGGACCTGATCGGCAAGACGTTCCGCGAGGGCAAGTTCAAGATCGAGGTCGGTCGCTTTTACGAGGGCGACGTCGTCAGCGAGGAGCGCTTCATCGCGGAGCTCCGACAGGCGACGATTGGAAACTTCGTCGGCCGCGAGACGATCGAGGCCGCGAAGGCCGCGGGCTTCGTCTCGGACGACGGGATCCTCTGGATCAGCGGCGTGCCCCACGCGCAGTTCGTCTTGATGATGTAGAGGGGCGCCCGCGAGGCGTGTCATCGGCTTCCGGCTGCGCCTTTCGCCAACGTCGCCATACGCGCTTGGCGTGCTTCTTCAGCAAGATGGCGTATTGAGCCATCAGGGTATGGCTCACGAACCCGCACAGGATCCCCAGTCCGGTTAGCGAAGTCGTATAGGGGACGATGGCGGCCAGGGGAGTGCCGACTACCAAGACCGCCTGGGCGAGACGGCTCAGCAGTCCGATGAGGCTGACTCCGATCCCGAGGCCGACCAAGAAACGCCCTCGGCTCACCCGGCCCCACGAGAAGTGAAGGCCGCCGAGGAGAACGAAGACTCCGCCGAAATACGTCGTGAAACCGAGAATGACCAGAGCGACGACGAGAATCAGTAAGCCGGGATTGTTCAGCGCGCCCGACGGCACGATGTATTGGTGGTACACGCCCTGGATGTCCTGATTCGCTAGTTCTCCGGCGAGAAGAAGCGAGGCGGACAGGACGGCGAGTGCGACGGCGTCACGATGGCGAATCTGCCGCATCCGCCACCACGAACGGGGCTTCGCCTTCGCCATCGACCAAAGCGACGCGCCGACGGATACTTATGGCCTTCCCCTCCGGTATCGGGCCCGATGCCGCCACGCCAGTTCTTAAGTAGCGCCGCGCCGTTCGAAACCGACGGAGATGTTTTGCGTCGAGTGCGGAGCGGAAGGCCCCACTTACCAAGGCCTCTGCGCCCGGGACTTCCTGAAGAAGCATCCGGTCGTGGCGCCTCCGGACGTCCTCGACCTCGATCGATGCACCTCGTGCGGCTCGTTCCGGCTGGCGTCGGGCTGGTCCAAGATCGACCGCGAGCTGGCGCTCACGGGGCTCCTTCGCGAGAGCATCCGGAAGATCCCGCCGTGGGAGCGCGTGACCTTCACCCATGTCGCCCGCGATGAGGACGCGAACAACCTCTCGCTGACCGTCAAGGGGCTCGGGCGATTCGAGGCACTCCAGTCGGTCCAGGACTTCCGGGTCCGCGTGCGGATCAAACCGACCCTCTGCGATTCGTGTCAGAAGCAGCGGAGCCGGTATTTCGAAGGGGTCCTCCAGGTCCGCGGGGATGGCCGCGAACTCACGCCGCAGGAAGTCCGCGGGGTGCGGACCTTCGTCCTCGCGCGCGTGGACCGCTCCGGGGATGCGGGGGCCTTCGTCTCGCGCATCGACGACGTCCATGGGGGCCTCGACTTCTATCTGAGCACGAACGCCCTCGGCAAGACGCTCGCCCGTGAGGTCTCGGAGTCCTTCGGCGGGAGCGTGTCCTCGTCCCCAAAGCTGTTCGGCCAGAAAGAGGGCCGCGAGGTGTACCGGGTGACGTCCCTCGTCCGCCTCGGCGCGTTCCACGTCGGAGACGTCGTGCGACACAAGGGCGCCCTCGCCGAGGTGACGTCGGTCCGACCGTTCGTGGTCCTTCGCGACCTCGTGACCGGCGAAGCGCGACGCTTCAAACCGAAAGACGTTCGGACTGCCCGACGCGTCGAGTCGGAGCGGTTTGAGGCGAAGATCGAACGGCTGGAGAGCGGCCAGGTCGTCGCCATCCATCCGGAGTCCGAGGAGGCGAGGCCGTTGCGCCCGCGCCCCGAGGATCGGACCGCCCGGGCGGTCGTCGTCTGGACCCCGGAGGGCGCGTACCTGTCTCGGCTGCCGCCGGGACCCTCGAAGGCTTAAAGGGCGCCGGGACTTTGTCGATGCAAATGAAGGTGGCCCTGGGCTGTCGGGCCCTGGACGACCTCCTGGGCGGGGGAGTCGAGGAAGGCTGCATCACGCTCCTGCACGGGGAGGCGGGGAGCGGCAAGACGAATTTCTGCTTGCAGCTCGCTCGAAACGTCGTGCGGGCGGGACACAAGGTGATCTACATCGACACGGAGGGCGTGTCGCTCGATCGCCTCCAGCAGATTTGCGGCGACGATTTCGATGTCGTGGCCAAGAACATCCTATTCTCCGAACCGTACAGCTTCGAGGAACAGGAGAAGCTCATCGAGAAGGCCGTCAAGCTGGCGGAGGGCAATCCGGAAGTCGGACTCATCGTGATCGACAGCATCACGATGCACTATCGCCTCACGATGCGGGACGAGACCCGGCGGGACGAGCGATACGGACTCACCCGACAGATTGCGAAGCTCCTCCGCGCGTCTCGCGTCCGGGGCATCCCGGTCGTCGTGACGTCGCAGGTGTACACGGACATCGACACCGGCATGTACATGCCGCTCGGCGGCCACATGCTCAGTCACAACGCGAAGACGATCGTGCGCCTCGAGCGGACCGGGGTCAGCACGCGGGCCGCGGTCCTCGTGAAGCATCGACACCTCGAAGAAGCCGCCCGCGCGGCGTTCCGGATTACGGCCCATGGGCTCGAGGACTAGCGCACCCGGCTGCCTTGTGCGTCGAGGAGCGCTTCAAGCAACCGCCGGGCCTCGAGGTCTTTCGAAGGGAATCGGTCGAGCGCTCGCCTCGCTTCGACGAGATGATCCGCGATGCGGGCCTCCATCGTGGGAAGGACGTGCGCGCGGAGGAGCTCCCGCACGCTCCGCAGATCGCCCTTGGTCGTCCGCGGGCCGCGTCCGTACGCGCGAAGGAACGCCCCACGATCCTTGGCCGCGAGTCGTTGGATGGCGAGGACGAAGAGACGGGTTCGCTTCCCCTGCCGGATGTCCCCCTCGGCCGATCCGCCGATTCGAGACTCAACGACGCCGGCCCCGAGAAGGTCGTCGCGATCTTGGAATGCAATCGCGAAGTGTCGCGCGAATGTTTCGAGCGCCGCGCGATCTTCGGACGACGCACGAGCCGCGATCGCCGCGGTCGCGGCCGCACCCAGGTAGAGACGAGCCGTCTTCGCCTCGCTCATCCGCACATAATCCGCCTCGGGGATTCGATTCGCCCGCTCAAAGTCGATGTCGAGTCCTTGGCCATCGCTGAGAATCAGGTCGACTTGGGTCAACTCCGAGAGGAGTTCGAGCCGGATCGACGGATGGAGGTCCGTGGCGCCCTCGATGGCCCGCTCGGCAAGCGATCGGATGCGCAACGCGTCGAGAATTGCCTGAGACACCCCGTATCGATGGCGCTGGGTCCGAAAGACCGTGGCGGGGCGGTCCGCGCCGGGGCCGCGATACAACTTCGCGTCCGTGGCCCACGCGCTGGCGAGCGTTCGTCTCCGGACGTCCTCGTCCATGATGTCGTCCAAGAACAAGGTGTACAGATGGTACCATTCGAGCCACGTCGCGGCGCGTTCGAGGCCGTGGGACGGTGTCTCTCCCGTCAGAAGTTGATATCCGGCGAGGGCGAGCGCGTAGCGATATCGCTTTCCCGCGGTGAAGAGTCGGGAGTTGAGCCGCATCGTCCGGCTCGATGGGAAGGCACCGACCGGGTGTTCCGCTGCGAACTCCTCCCAAATCGCCTGGATGTGGGCGTTCGATCGGTCGCGGTATGGTTTCAGGAGAGATTCGAGTCGGTCCTCCGCAGACGAGGTCGCAAGGGCCGACATCGCTCACGCCTCTCCGGCCTCGAGCCAGCTCGCGGTCGGAGGACTCACGATGACGGGACGCTCCTGCAGCGCTTCGATCGACGTCGAACCGGTGAGGAACATCGCCGCCTTCAGTTCCTCGACGACTGCGCGCAGCTCTTGGATCGCGGCCTCCGCGGAAACCTTTGCGGCCTCGAGCATCGGCTTGGCCATCCCGGCCATCGTGGCCCCCAAGGCGATTCCCTTCGCGACGTCGAGACCGCTTCGCACGCCGCCCGTCGCGACGAGCGGCAATCCGACGTCGGCCAAGAGGAGCGACGCCGGCGTCGGGATCCCCCAATTCCAGAACGTCGCGCCGAGGCGCTCCTTCAGGCTCGCGGCCTCTTTCCGCGCACGGTAATGTTCGACCGCCGAGAACGAGGTCCCCCCGAGGCCGCCGACATCGATCGCCCGGGCGCCCGCGGCTTTCAACTTCTGCGCCGTTTCCCGGGAGATGCCGGCACCGGTCTCCTTCGCCATCAACGGAAACTTGGCGGCCAAGGCCTTGATCGCGGCGAGGCAGCCTTTCGCGCGTCGATCGCCTTCGGGCTGCACGACCTCCTGAAGGAAATTCAAGTGGACGATCAGCGCGTCCGCATTGATCATCTGCATCGCCTTCCGTGCGTCGGCGACCCCGTACGCACGCTTGCCTTCCTGCGGCACGAGCTGGGGCGCGCCCAGGTTCGCGAACACGAGCGGGACCCCGTAATCCTTGACGACCGCGTAGGTGGGCTCGAGCTCCGGCTTCTCCAACGCCGCGCGCTGCGACCCGACGCCCATCGCGACGCCGACTTCGGCGGCCGCTTTCGCGAGGTTCGCATTGATCTCCTTCCCCATCCCGAAGCCGCCGGTCATCGACGAGATGATCAGGGGCGCCGCGAGGCGCTTGCCGAAGAACTTCACGCTCGCGTCGACGTCGTCGAGGTCGATCTCCGGCAGGGCCGCGTGGACGAGCCGGACATCGTTCCAGTAGTTGTACTCCGCGGAGACGTTCTCCTGGAGGATGATGTTGACATGTTCCGCCTTGCGCTGCTCCGTCTTGGAGGGCTCGGCCATCTCAGGGACCTCGGATGACGCGGGTGCCGACGACGTGCCGGCCCCGGAGTGCATCCCGGACGCGGTTCTTTACGTTACCGTTGACGATGAGACATTCGCCCGCGTGGTCGGCGAGCTCGAACATCCGACGGAGCTTTCCTTCGATGCTGCCCGTGACGTCCGTGCGCGACGACGACGAAAATTTGACCCGATCGAGATCCGCTGGCCGTACGACCTCGAGCAGGGACGCATCACGCCGTCGCTTCGGATCCGCGGTGAAGAGGCCGTCGACGTCGGTCGCAAAGATTGCACGTTCCGGACGGAACGCCCGAGCGAGCTCGAGCATCATCACATCGCCGGAACAGACCGCGACCCCCCGGTGGAGATCTCGGACGACATCCCCGAACGTCACGGGCGTGAAGCCCATCGAGGAGAACTCCAGGAACGGGGTGAGATCCGCCGTCGCGACCGTCCCGTCGTTGAGGGTCAGGACGGTCGAAGGCGCGATGGGGATCGCCGCGATCCCTGCGCGGAGGAAGGCGTTCACCACGATGGCATCAAGCTCCTTCACATCTCGCTGAACGCGCGACGCCGCGATCCGCTTGGAGTGTGACACGCCTCCTTGGTTCAGCTTGTGTCGGCGGGCGAGGATGTGACCGTAGGAACCGGCTCCATGGACGACGAGGAGAGATTGCCGGACGGACGCAAGCTCCGACGCGAGGCGCCGGATCGTCGCCCGGCGCGCGGTCCGAAGGCGCGTCTTGTCCGTCAACACACTGCCACCGAGTTTCACGAGGAGCATCGCAACGCGGGCGACGCGCCGCGCCGCAATTAACGTTTTGCCGCGGACCACGTTCATCGGGGAAGGGTTAAATATCGCTCGCCACTTCGAGCGGCTCCCAAGATGACGCGAAAGCCCGGAAGTATGTATCGCGAGATTCGCGGCCAGGCGTACGCCCGCAAGGAGTACATGGGCGGCGTCCCGCAGATCCGAATCAGTCAGTTCGACATTGGCGACCCGCGGACGAAGTTCCCGGTGAAGATCCATCTCGTTGCCGCGGAGGCGTGCCAGATCCGGCACATCGCCCTCGAGGCCGCGCGGATTTCGGCGAACCGGTACATCGCGAAGAAGGCCGGGAACGCCTACCACCTGAAGCTCCGCCTGTATCCGCACAACGTGCTGCGCGAGAACAAGATCGCGACCGGGGCCGGGGCGGACCGCATCTCGGAAGGCATGCGCGCCGCGTTCGGCGCGCCCGTCGGCACGGCCGCGCGGGTGAAGCCGGGCACGAAGGTCTTCACGATCTCGACGACCGAGGACCACGTAGACGACGCGAAAGAGGCCCTCCGGAAGGGAGGCGTCAAACTTCCGACGCCGTGGCGGCTCGAGATCGAACGCGAAAAAGAACGCTAGACGCCGAGGGACATCTTTTTCCGCGCGGCCGCGTGTCTGTCGAGATCCATGGGCGAAACGGACCGACTCCTCGACGTGATTCGAGGGCGGAACGCGAAGACGGTCGGCCTGCAATTCCCGGTCGGTTTGCGTACGAAGGCCGTGGAGTTGGCGCAGGAACTCGAAGCGAAAGCCGGCGTCACGTGCCTCGTCTCGGCCGACCCCTCGTTCGGCGCGTGCGATGTGGCCGACATGCCCGTGGACCTCATCGTCCACCTCGGGCATGCGCCGATGCCGCACCTCCGGTACAACCGCGTCTTCTTCTTCGATCTCCCCGGACCCCCACTCGGTTCGATGGCCTTCGTCGACGCGGCCGAGCCGATGCTCCCGAAACGGGTCGGGCTCCTGACCACGACCCAATTCCGCGGCTGGCTCCCGGCCATCCAAGCCTACCTGGAGAAGAAGGGCCATGTGATCCGGATCGGACAACCGGACCGGCGGGTCGCCTACGCCGGTCAGCTCCTCGGGTGCGACTACCACACGGCCACGGTCGTGGAGCGCGACGTCGACGGCTACCTCTACATCGGCACGGGCGACTTTCACCCGCTCGGCGTTGCGATCCTCGTGGACAAACCCGTGATCATCGCGGACCCCGAACGCGGGACCGCGCGGGATCTGAAGGAAGTGCGGGACCGCATCCTTCGACAACGACATGCCGCCATCGTGCGCGCCCAGGAAGCGGGCGTCTTCGGGATCATCGTCTCGAAAAAGATCGGCCAGGCGCGGATGGACATGGCGACCGGGTTGAAGGCCCTCGCCGAGAAACATGGCAAACAGGCGAACCTGTTCCTCATGGACCTGGTCGGCCCGGAACTGCTACAGGGATACCGCGTGGATGCCTGGGTCAACACCGCGTGTCCGCGGATCGCGATCGAAGACGTTCTCCTATACAAGCAGCCGATGCTGACGCCGCAAGAGTTCGAGATCGTGCTCGGGGAGCGGACGTGGGACGACTACGTGTTCGACGAGATCCGGGCCTGAGCGTTCGCACTCGCAGCGAGCAACCTAGGATGGTCCGCGAATCGCGGCCAGCGTTGCAGCCCGGAGCCGCTGCAGCTCGCCCACGGCCCGTGCATAATACGCCTCGCAGCGGCGGGCCGCGTCCGCGGTTGACCGGGCGGACCTCGCCGGTCCGACGTACTCCTTGAGTTGGACCCGCGATCGACCTTCCGTCTCGTAGTGCCAGAAGTACAGGTACACCTGCCCACGCACGCTGTGAAGGTACACACCGCATCCGACTTGCATCGCACCTCGCAAAGTGTTATGGTTATTTAACTATAACATTCGGATGTGCGAATGCGCTGCACAAAAAGGGCTTGGTCGAGGGAGGCGATGTCCGGATGGGATGGAGACGCCGCAGCCGAAAGGGATCCGTGCTTTACGAGACCCCTTGGCGAGCCTACCTGTGAACTCCGTCGTTCGCAAGGCCTTTAGCGTCCGCCCCGATGTCTGAACGATGGTCGAGACCGCAGTGGTCCTCGTGTCCGGCGGGATGGACTCGGCGACCGCCCTCGTGATGACGATCAAAGAAGGAAATCGCGTCATCGCCCTTACGTTCGACTACGGTCAGCGTCATCGAAGGGAGCTCGACGCGGCGGCGCGCGTCGCGAAGCACTTCCGGGTCGCGGACCACCGGATCGTGGCCATCGACCTGTCGGCGATCGGCGGGTCCGCCCTCACGGACGAGCGCATCCGCGTTCCCGAGCAACGACGGATCGAGGAAATCGGCCGCGGCATCCCGATCACCTATGTCCCCGCTCGGAACACAATCTTCTTGAGCTACGCCATGGGCCTGGCGGAGGCAACCGCCGCGAAGGCGATCGTGATCGCTGCCAATCAAGTCGACTACTCCGGATATCCGGACTGCCGGCCCGAGTTTTACGAGGCCTTTCAGGAGGTCGCTCGTCTCGGCACGAGGCGCGGGGTCGAGGGCGACGTCATCGAGATCCGCACCCCCCTGATCCGCATGTCTAAAGCCGACATCGTCCGGAAAGGGGAGGAGCTCGGCGTGCCCTGGGAGCTCACGTGGTCCTGCTACCTCGGTGGCGTCAAGGCATGCGGCGTCTGCGACTCGTGCCAACTCCGGCTTAAGGGATTCCGCGAGGCCGGCGTCAAGGATCCGTTGCCATACGCCTCGAGACCGAGGCGCGCGGCGAAGAGTTAAGAGGCCACGGGCTCATCGGAAGCACGATGGAGGCCCAGGCCACCGTCGCCTCGCGCAAAGGGAAGGAGTTCCTCCTGAGCGAATGCTACGTGTCGGTCCAGGGGGAAAGCTCCCTCGTCGGCATCCCGACGATCTTCGTGCGGCTGTACACATGCAACCTGCGCTGTCGCTGGTGCGACTCGATGCACGCGGTCGAGGGCGGGGACTTCACGCGGATGGGCGTCGACGCGACGGTGAAGAAGATCCTCGGCCTCGCGGGCGACCTTCAATCCGGTGCCCGCGGGATTCGGAACCTGTGCTGGACCGGCGGCGAACCGTTGCTCCAGGGCGAGTCGATCGCCCGCGCCATCGAACGCCTTCCGGAGACCTTCCTCCATTCGATCGAGACGGACGGAGAGATCGACCTCGCCGCCTTCGACGCGCTCGTGCCGGACGAACGGGCATCCGGTCGCGTGCGGTACGTGATGGACGTGAAGTGTCCCGGCTCCGGGATGGTCGCGAACAAGGCCTACGCGAACCTCGAGCGCCTCCGGGCGCATGACGAGGTGAAATTCGTCCTCCTCGATCGCGCGGATTACGAATTCGCGAAGGGCGTCCTCTCCAAGGTCGACACGAGGGCCCGGACGGTCCTCTTCTCTCCCGCCACGCCGGCGCACCACGTCTCGCATGGGCTGGATCCCGGACTGCTCGCGTCGTGGATCCTCGATGAGCGCCTGCCCGTTCGGCTCCAGCTCCAGCTGCACAAGGTGATCTGGCCCGGACGAGAGCGCGGAATCTAATCGGCGCACGGTTTGAGCGGCTCTGACGGGACGCGCAACACCGGAGGACTTTCATCTTCGAGTGCGTTTGGCCTCCCCGTGCGGTACGAAGAAATCGAGCACACCGCGGATGTCGGGATCCGAGCGTACGGAGCCACGCTGAACGAACTCTTCGCGAACGCGGCCGAGGGGATGTTCAGCCTCGTCGCCGATCTCGGCTCGGTCAAACCTGTCGGGGAGATCGAGGTCCGCCTCGCCGCGGAGGATATCGCGACCCTCATGCTCCGGTGGCTCTCCGAACTCCTCTACATCCACGAGACGCAGCGCCTCCTCCTCGCCGCCTTCGATGTGCAGCTGGACGGCACCTCGTTGCGCGGATGGGCCCGCGGCGAAGCGATCGACAAGAAGCGTCACGAGCTGAAACTCGTCATCAAAGCGGTGACCCGCCATCGACTGACTGTCGACCCGCAAAAGGGCATCGCCGAGGTCATCTTCGACATCTAGTCGCACGGGGATCCGGACATGAAAGCGACCGCGGTGGCCCATCCGATCCAGGGGCTCATCAAGTACCACGGCCTCGCCGACCCCGTCCTCCGGCTCCCGTTCCACGACTCGATCAGCGTGTGCACGGCCCCTCTCACGAGTCGGACGACGGTGGAATTCGGCGGCGTAGGGCGGGATACCGCGACGATCGACGGGCGGGACGTGAACGCGCGGGACATGGAGCGCATTCGTGCCGTGGTCGACGTCATCCGCGGCCGCGCCCCGCTCTCCGAGCCGTTCCGGATGGCAAGCGTGAACGATTTCCCGTCGAACATCGGGCTCGGCGCCAGCGCCTCCGGATTCGCGGCGCTCGCGACCGCGGCGGCCCACGCCGCGGGACTCCGCCTCGCACCCGAGGAGATCTCCCGCTTCGCACGGCGGGGCGCCGGATCCGCGAGCCGTTCCGTGACCGGCGGGTTCAGCAAGTGGAAGATGGGACTGACCGACGAAGATTCGTACGCGGTCCAGCTGGCCGGGGTCGACCTGCAGATGGCGATGATCGTCGCGCTCGTGCCGGCCTTCAAGCAGACGGACGACGCGCACCGGGAGGCGCTCACGTCGCCGTTCTTCCACGCGCGGCTCGCCGAGATGCCCCGACTGATCGCAGAGATGGAGCTCGCGATCCGGAAGCGGGACATCGGCGGGATCTGCGCCCTCGCGGAACGGGACACGCTCATGCTCCACGGGATCACGATGACGGGCACCGGCGAGATGGTGCTCTGGCAACCGGACACCCTCCGGGTCATCCTCGCGGTCCGCCGGATGCGGGAGGCCGGGGTCCCCGCCTTCTTCTCGATCGACACCGGGGCGACCGTCTACGTGAACACGTTCCCCGATCGCGCCGACGACGTGCGCAAGGCGATCGAGGACCTCGGGATCCGCACATTCCCGTGCGTCGTCGGAGGCCCGGCCCGGCTCACGGACGACCACGTGTTCTGAGCCCTCCGGCGGACGACCGGAACGTCGACCGCGCGGCGCTTCAGTCGTTCCATCGGATGGTATTTATTTAATTCCAACGCGATATAAGTCGGGCATCACAGCCGAAGCCGGGTGCGGCCCACCGGCCCGGCCACGACCATCGAGCTCGCGGACGGCAGGAAGTATTTCCGCGCGACGTCCCGGACCCGCTCCTCCGTCAGGTCCGCGATGAGGTCGGGGAACCGCTCCAGGAAGTCCATCCCGAGGCCGTAGTACTCCATCCGGTGCAGTTCGGACGCGACCTCCGCGTTCCGCTCGAGCGACACGATCAGGGAACCGACCTGGTTGTCCTTCCCGTCCCGGATCTCGTCCCGGGTGAAGGGCTCCGTCCTCAGGCGGTCCATCTCGCCTCGGATCGACTCGATCGCCTTCCCGAGGTTCGACGGATTCACGCCCGCCGAGATCGACCACATCCCTCCCGCCGTCCGCGCGTCGAGGCTCGAGAACGCGTAGTAGGCGAGGCCTTGCTCGTCCCGGAGGTTCCGCCCGAGGCGGCCGTACAACCCGATCCGCCCGAACAGCAGGTTCGCCAGGTTGAGGGCGTAATAGTCCGCGTGCCGGCGCGGGACGCCGGGGGCGCCGATCGCGATGTCGACCTGTGTCTTGTGCGGCATCGGGATCCATCCGGTCCCGGGGCGGTGGGGCGGCGGGGGCGGGATCGCGGGCGTTCCGACCTCGTCGCTGCGGAGTCGCGCCAGCGGGGTGGCGATCGCGTCGTCGAGGAGGGTCGGGTCCACATCGCCCGTCGCAGCGAGGATGAGGCCCTCCGGGCCGACGTGGTCTTCATGGAACGACACGATGTCCGCCCGCCGGATCCGGCGGATCCGGGATTCGCCGCCCTTCGGGTCCCGCCCATACGGATGGTCCTTCGGGAACACGAGCCGCGCGAGCTCGCGGAACGCCCGGGTGCGCGTGTCGTCCGCCTCCATGCGGACGTCGTTCAGGAGCTCGCCGCGGACGCGCTCGATCTCCTTCGGCGGGAACGTGGGGCGGGCGAGGCACTCGACGAGGATGCGGACGGTCTCCGCCGCCGTCTCGCGCGTGCAGCGCCCCTGGAACGTGAGGACCTCCTCGCCGCCGTGGAACTCGAGCGTCGCCCCGATCCCCTCGAGGCGGTCCGAGAGCTTCGCCGCGCTCATCGTCCGCGTGCCGCTCAGCAGGAGCCGCGATGTGAACTCGGCGACGCCCTGGTCGGAGCCTTCGGCCGCCACCCCGGCGGGGACGCTCCCGCGGAACGCGATGAACGGGTTCGACGGCAAGGCGTGCGACAGGAGGACGGCGCCGTTCTCGAGGACGGTCCGGTCCGGCAGGTTCACGCCGGGACCTCCTGGGCGTGGAACCGCACGACGGTCCGGTGGTCGTCGACCAGGTACGTCCGGGCGACCGCCCGGATCTGCTCCGCGCGCACCTTCTCGATCTTCGCGAGGAGCGTCTCCCCGAAGTCCCACGAGCCGAGGCCCTCGCCCGCGCTGAGGAGGATCCCCTGGAACGTGACGCCGTCTTGCTCGTACCGGGCCCACGCGCGGACCTGCGCGCGGGCGCGCGCGAGCTCGGCCCTCGCCGGCGGGGCCTTTCGCACCTTCTCGACCTCCCGGTCGAGGATGGCCTCGACGCGGTCGAGGGACGCGCCGCGCGCCAGGGTGACGCTCGCGATCAGCAACGCCGGATCGAGCTTCATCTCCTGCCGCACGCCGACGTCCGTCGCGAGGCGCGCGTCGACGAGCGCGCGGTACAGGCGGTTCGAGCGCGGTTGCCAGTCGCCGGCCGCGAACGGCACGATGCCGCGCCAGCCGCCGAGGACCGTCGACAGGAGGACGAGCGCCGCGGTGTCCTCGTGGCTCGCGGCCGGGATGTGCCACCCCACGGACAGGAGGTCCGCGGGGCCCGGGCGGTCGAGGTCGCTCCGCCGCTCCCCGTGCTGCTCCGGCTCCGAGAGGCGGAGCGGGTCCGGCGGCGTCTCTGGCTTCAGGGCCCCGAACGCCTCGCGGACGCGCTGCATCGCGACCGCCGGGTCGAAGCCGCCGACCAGGACGAGGGAGGCGTTGTTCGGCGCGTAGTAGCGCAGGTAGTGGCGATACAGCGGCTCCCGGTCGAGGGTCGCGAGGTCCTGCTTGTACCCGATGGCCGTCCAGTGGTAGGGGTGGACGTGGAAGGCGAGGCCCCAGAGCTCCTCTTCGACCGCGAACTCCGGCTGGTTCTCCGCGCCCTCGCGCTCGCTGATGACCACCGTCCGCTCGGCCTCGACCTCTTTCGGGTCGAACGCGGCGTTGCGCATGCGCTCCGACTCGATCATGAGGGCCGTGTCCATCGCGCTCGCGGGGATCGTCTCGAAGTACATCGTGTAATCGGTGTCGGTGAAGGCGTTCATCTTGCCGCCGAGGCGGGAGATCATCTTGTCGATGTCGCCTTTGGCGAGCTTGCCACCGCCCTTGAACAGCATGTGCTCGACCCAGTGCGTCGAGCCGGTCATGCCGGGGAGCTCGTTGCGGGAGCCGATCCGGTAGACGACCCAGGTCGAGAGGGCCTGCGTGTCCGGGATCGGCCGGAGGATGACCTTCAGGCCATTGTCCAGCGTCTCGACGCGGGTGGGCATCCGGCCGGTGGCAAGGCGGGCGGGCGATATCAAGTTGCCCGACTATGCTTAGGCCTGCGCTTGACCTAGCCAGGCGGGCAGAAAGAACGGGGCCGAGATGGTTAGGGCCCTGCGTTGGCCCCAGACGGCCCCTTTGCGTTGAGTTTTCTCATTCTCAGAAAAAGGGCCTCACGATAGGCTATCACCCCGGCGGGCAACCGCGCGAAACCACGACCGATTCGCCTCTGATGAGTCCTCTTTCGATGACGGATGAACTGGAGCAAGAGTCTCGCCTGCCTCGTCTTGATCTGAAGAAATGGTCTGACCGCCAGCAAAAGTGGCTTGACCCTTCGGCCGGTCCAGACTAACTGATCGGCGTCTTTCCAGCCGGGGACACGCCTGGGCTGGCGGGCGAGGATGCCTCCGAAAGATCTTCGCAGATCTTCCAGGATCGCTCGATTGGTGTTGCATACCTGGACCCTCGGTGTATACTGCGGATTCCAGCCCACATGACGTACTTTCGCAAGCATCAAACAGCCCTCCGCGTCTATGAACCCTGCAAGATATTTTGCGGAGATAGTCTGAGAGCCGCGGCCAGGGGACAAACCCCTTTGGCGCTCCGGTTGACCCGTCGATCCCCTCCTGTTCAGCGCCTTGATACGCCGATAGAAGCCCTCTCGGATTTCCAACTGTCGCGCGGACAACGGGAGAAGGTGTCCGAGGCGATCCCTCCTCCGAAAACATTTCTGAAGATGTTGATGGAACCGATGCAAAACCGCTGCTTGCCTGGACTTGACCCTCAGATGTGGGGATACCTCATGTAGGAATCTGGCCGCGGCGGCATTCGTCCAAATCAACGCATAGGAGGGCTTCCATCGGGGATTCCGCGAAGGCGAGCTGGTCAACGTGCCTCCCCAATATCTGCGAATCTTCGCCAGGACAGGCCGGTCTGTATTGTAAATTGAAATCCTGAGGCAGTATTCATACGACTGTCCGCGAGGTATTCGGCCCAGTGTGACCTGGGCTTCCCCGTCTACGAAGCCAGCGACGTACTCTATGGGAACAGCAATGAAGGACTTAAGAACGAGCGGGAGCCAACCATCTTTTCGGCGAGGGGTCAGTGAAAGTACTAAGAACGGCGGTCTCCTCCTTCGCCTTTTTGGGCTCTGAAACGGGCCGACTCCAAGTCGAGTTCGAAGTCCTCTTCCTTGACTTCGCCGGGAGTGAAGACCTTGCCAGCCTCGAACTCCAGTTTCTTCTCGTTCTTCTTCCGCTTTTTCGGCTTTTCCTCAACTTGCTGTGGCATAAGGGGCCTCCATCTTCGTGGCGTAAGGATCGAGGAGATCGATGCGCCGCCGCGTCCCGTCGTTCACGATCAGCATAGACCAATCAATCATCTCGATATTGAAGGTGTCGCATAGCTCCCTTCGTAGCGCCGCGCGGGTGTCTTTCGGCGGCTCCTGAATCGCCTTTTTGATAGCATCGTCGTCCGTGATGCGATCCACCAAGCCGGCGCGCTGCCGCTTGTAGAACAGAGACCGTTCCTCCCCGATTTCGGAGTATTGCTTGCACGCCATCATGTCGACGTCGGGCCCTGCCTTCTTCTCGCCCGCCTCCTGGATCGCGAACCACCGATCGAGCCATTCGATCCGGTGCGCGAGCTCCTTCGAGCGCCGGTTCTCGAGGCCCTCCAGCACCTCCTCGAACGTCCGCAGCGCGCGGCGCTCCCAGTCGTCCTTCACGATCGACTCGATCTTCTCGAGGTAGTACCGCTGAATGTCAATCGGCGAGACGATCCGGCCGTCCTCCAGCTCGACCTTCCACCCCTCCGGATTCCGGATCTCGACGTTGTGCCACAAATCCCGGATCGGGTCCTTGAGCCGAGGGACATCGCTCAACTTTCCGTCTTCCATGAGCTGCAGCACGCCCGACGTCACGAAGTGGCGGAGCATGATCGCGGTCTCGTTCATGAGCGCGTCCCCGACGATCACGTGCAGCCGTCGCCAGAGGCGGCCATCGGCGTGCGGCTCGTCGCGCGTGTTCAGGATGCCGGTGTCGTGCATCGTCTCCCCGCTGACCACCTGGGAGGTCAGGAAGGCCATCGGCGAGAGCACGTATTTCCCGCGGACGATGTCGCCCGCCCCGGTGTAGATGATCCGCGTGGACAGATGCGGGACCAGGTCGCGGACGTACTGACCCGGGAACGGCACGTCGCGGGAGACGCAGTAGTTCTCGTGCGACCCGTACGACGTCCCATCCGGCGACGTGTTGTTCTTGAACGCGTGGATCTTCATGTCGCCGGTGTACTTCTCCTCCATGACGCGGCGGAGCCAGTCGAGGACCTTCTCCCCGGCCTTCTCCCAGATGACGACGTCGTGGAAGTTCGTCGTCTCCGCGGTGCTGACCTCGAAATGCCCGACGTCGTAGTAGACGCGCGAGCCGTTCGTGATGAACTCTCCGGCCAAGTGGAGGTCGGAATCGCGCAGCAGGTCGAGCGCCATCATGTGGGGGTCGAACCCCATCGTGCCCATCTTGCGGCAGTACAGCGTGTACTCGTGCTCGGTCCCCTGGACCATCTTCCTCATGCGTCACCCGACCATCGGGTCCGCACCGGTCCGGAAGACCTCCCGCTGGCGCTTCTCGTAGACGTACATCTCCGTGATCGCGTGCTCCTTCGACTCCTCGTCGATCGCCATCTCGAGGTCCTTCATCGTGAGGCCCTCCTTCTTCCGCTCCGTCTTCTTCAGCTGGATGACCCGCTTCACGAAGTTCTTCTTCGC
>DATGWB010000094.1:0-8798 GCA_035299725.1 Thermoplasmata archaeon | reverse complement strand
GTGGTCTCACTTCTTCGAAGCAGGTGATTTCTCGTCCGACTATGATGCCTTCGATCCGGTTCCCCACCGAGCTCACATGCGCACGCTTGGGTACCTTCAGCAAGGTGACCGCGTCCTTGAAGTCGGATGCAGTAGCGGGGCCCTGACGGAACGTATTGCGGCGAAGGGCTGTCGCGTAACTGGAATCGAACTGCGACCCGATGCCGCCGAAAAAGCCCGGCGGTTCGGCGAGGTTGTCCTTGTTGGAGACTTTGCGACGATGCCGTTGCCTCTGTCGCCTTCCAGTTTCGACGTCATTCTGCTGATCGATGTGCTGGAGCATCTCGCGGATCCCTCAAGGGCCTTGCGTCGTTTATTCCCGCTTCTTCGAGACGGAGGCCGGTTCGTGATCGCAATCCCGAACGTGGCTCACTGGTCCGTTCGAGCCCGACTCTTGAGAGGCCGATTCGATTACGAAGACAGCGGAATTCTGGACCGGACCCATCTCCGTTTCTATACGAGAGACACAGCCCATGCCATGCTGGAGGATGCTGGCTTGAAGGTCCAAGAAATGGACCTCGTTCCGGATGTCCCACTCTTGCGGTTCAAGAGCCGTCTCACAGAACTGAACTATCGAGTTGCGTCGCTGTTCCCGGGCCTGCTCGCCACGGAGTTTTTTTTCGTCGGAACGCCTAGGAGACGCGCTTGATTCCGGTGACGCCACGCCTGTAATCTCGCAGCCCATCCAAGATGAAAGGCGCGCGGGGTCGACCGAGAACTCGTCCGACGATTCCTTCTGCGTAGAGGCGGAACCTCGCCTGCAAGAGGGCCCTGCGCGGGCAGTAGCGCTCGGTGAGAATGCACACGTTGCGGGCCTGATAGTAGGCTCCGGCCAGTCGACGCGCTGTCCCCGGCGGATCGTGGAGGATTTCAGCTTCGACCGCAATAGCACTCCGATATCCGTAGCGCCTGGCGCGGAGTTGCATGTCGACATCCTCGAAATTGATGGCGAAGGCCTCGTCCAGGAGTCCCACCTCCTCGATTACGTTTCTGCGGATCAGGACGAACGCCCCCTCGACAGCGTCGATCAGCCCGCCGATAGCGAATACGTTCTTCGGTAGGTGACCGCAGCGCCACCGAACCCCTGCAGAGCGGACTTCCCGCGTGTCCGAACGCCGTTGGACGGGTCCTACAAAACCGATCTTCGGATCGGAGGTCGCAAGGCCAACCATCTTGCCGATCGTCTCCGGGGGTACGACTATGTCGGGATTGGAGAGCAGGACGAAGTCCGCGTCGCCACGCATTTCGCGCAGCGCGCGGTTGTACGCCCCGCAGTAGAGGAGGTTCTCGCCGAAGCGATGGACGGTAATCCCAAGGCGATCGGGGATTTGATCCGAACAGTCCGTGGACCCGTTATCGAGGACGACGATCCGCACATTCGAATAGTTTGTCCTCAGGAGGGACGTGAGGCACGCCTCGAGCGCCGGACCCGCGTTGTAGTTGAGGACGAGGACGAGCACGCTCGGTGAGGGCATCGTTGGCCGCACGCCCCTCGCTCACTTCAGACTTCCGCCGGAGAATCGTTTAAGGCGATGTCGCGATGAGGGCTCGTGCGTCGGGCGATCATCGCGACCGTCCGGAATGAAGAGAGTCGTCTTCCGGAATTCTTTGCTTCCTTGGAGCGCCAGACCGTGCGCCCCGACGTGATCGCCGTCACCGACGGAGGCTCCACGGACCGCACCGCGGCGCTCCTCCGAGATTTTGCCGCGAAGACCTCGCTCCCGTTTCGATGGGCGGTCGCCCCGGGGAACCGCTCCCGGGGCCGGAACGAGGCGATTCGACTCGCGGATGCGGACGTCATCGCGGCCACGGACATGAGTGTGCTCGAGCCGACCTGGTTCGAGCGCATTGTCGCGCCCATCGAGCGCGGGGAGGCGGACGTCGTCGCCGGTTGGTACGAGCTCCTCGCCAACTCCCCTCGAGAGCGAGCGATTGGCCTCCTGACCCAATGGTCTCGAAATCAGGTGCCGCCGGAACGCTTCCTGGCGAGCAGCCGGTCGATCGCCTTCACGCGTCAGATCTGGACCCAGACCGGAGGGTATCCCGAGGCGTATTCCGGGAACGAAGACACGGTCTTCGACCTGGCCATCGAGAGACTACGTCCCCGGAAGGCGCACGTGCTCGATGCAGTGGTCCTCTGGCGACCGGCCGGGTCCCTTGGGCAAGTGTACCGTCAATACCGCAAGTATGCGGTGGGCGATGGGCAGGCTGCGATCTTCCTGTTCAACGAGACACGATATGCCGCCTACTATGCGGTGTACGCGGGTTCGATCCTGCTGGTTCTCGCCGGGATTTTCTGGTGGCCCTTCTGGATTATCTTGCTGGGCGGAGCGACCCTCTACTTCTCCTTCCGGGTGCGAAAGGTGGCACGAGCAGGGTTGTGGTCCTTGGTCCCCTTCGCGGTTCTCGTCGTCATCGCCTGGGATCTCTCCCGGATTGTAGGGTACACGGCCGGCCGGTTGGAACGACTTACCAGGGGCGCGGCCCAATTCCGGTTCTAAGCGAGTCGAGCAACGAGGCGTCCAACGTGCAGGCTCATCCGAGTCTGCGCGCGAAGAACGCTCGTCGACGAGAAAGAGTTTATGCGCAACCCGCGGGTTCGGCCGCGTGTGAAGGCGGTTATCCCCGCGGCCGGGCTGGGATCCCGATTCCTGCCGATCACGAAGGAGCAACCGAAAGAAATGCTCCCCGTGGTCGACCGCCCCGCGATTCACTGGGTCGTCGAGGAGGCGGTCGCCTCCGGCGTCACGGACATTCTCATCGTGACGGGCCGGGAGAAGCGCGCGATTGAAGATTACTTCGACGCCTCCCCAAAATGGGACGCGGTCGTGAAGGACGACCAAGCAGGGCGGGCATACAAGGGGCTCGAAGCGCTGACATCGAAGGCCCACTTTCACTTCATCCGCCAGAAGGAAGCTCGAGGCCTTGGCGACGCGATCCTTCAGGCGGAGAAGCATGTGGGGAACGAACCGTTTCTCGTCATCCTCGGCGACACGATCAACGTCGCGGACCCACCCGTCGCGAAGCAGCTCTGGACCGTCTACGGTCGATTAGGTCATTCCGTCATTGCCGTCGAGGAGGTGCGCCCAGAGAAGATCTCCGAC
Source organism: Thermoplasmata archaeon (assembly GCA_035299725.1). Taxonomy (GTDB): domain Archaea; phylum Thermoplasmatota; class Thermoplasmata; order RBG-16-68-12; family RBG-16-68-12; genus RBG-16-68-12. The sequence goes on along the minus strand of DATGWB010000094.1, from coordinate 5,655 downwards.
TACGGGATTATCGCACCTGGGAAGCCAATCGACGATCGCACCTTCGAGGTCGCCGACCTGGTCGAGAAACCGTCGCCCGACGAGGCGCCGTCGCGCCTCGGCATCTCGGGAACGTACATCCTGACGCCGGGGATCTTCGGGGCGATTCGGGAGACGCGGCCGGGGAAGAACGGAGAGATCCAGCTCACGGATGCCCTACGCATCCTCCGAACGAAAGAACCGCTCTACGCCTATCGGTTCGCCGGCCGACGGTACGACATCGGGACGAAGATGGACTGGTTCCGAGCTCACGTGGAGCTCACCCTGCGTCATCCGGACATGCGAGGCGCCGCCGAGGCGTTCCTGAAGGAGCTGGTCGGCCGTGCCTAGGTCCGTCGTCACGGGGGGCGCGGGCTTTCTTGGCAGCCATCTGTGCGAGCGTCTCCTCGCGGAGAAACACAAGGTGGTCGCCGTCGATAACTTCCTCACCGGCTCGCGCGACAACCTTGCGACGTTCAGGAAGCATCCGAACTTCACGTTCGTCCGGCAAGACGTCACGGAAGAGCTGAGGATTCCCGGTAAGGTCGACTTCGTCCTCCACTTCGCGTCCGCGGCGAGCCCCGTCGACTATGCGAAGTTTGGAATCCAGACGCTGAAGGCCAACGCCCTCGGCACTCACAAGACCCTCGGCCTGGCCAAGGCGAAACGGGCGCGGTACCTCCTCGCGTCCACGTCGGAGGTGTACGGAGATCCGCAGGTGAACCCGCAACCGGAGACGTACTGGGGTCATGTGGACCCGGTCGGTCCGCGATCCGTCTACGATGAAGGGAAGCGCTTCGCCGAGGCGATGGCGATGGCCTACCACCACCAGCACGGCATCGACGTGCGCATCGCGCGGATCTTCAACACTTACGGGCCCCGGATGCGCCTGGGCGACGGCCGCGCGATCCCGAACTTCGTGGGCCAGGCCCTGCGCGGCGAGCCCCTCACCGTGTACGGCGACGGGTCCCAGACTCGGTCCTTTTGCTACGTGGACGACCTCGTCGAAGGCGTTTGGCGTCTCCTCACCGCGGACGCGGTCGAGGGACCCGTGAACCTGGGCAACCCCGACGAGCGGTCGCTGAACGAACTCGCGGAGGTCGTGCAGAAGGTCGCGGGCCGACACGTCGGAATCGTGCACAAGCCGCTCCCGCCGGACGACCCGAAGGTCCGCTGCCCGGACATCCGAAAGGCGCGAAGAGTGCTAGGGTGGGAGCCGAAGATCTCCCTGGAGGACGGGCTTCGCTACACGATCGACTCGTTCCGACAGCAGATCGCGAGGAACGGATCATGACGAAACGGATCCTGGTCACGGGCGGCGCAGGCTTCATCGGCAGTCACCTCGTCGACGCGCTCGTCGCCCAGGGTCACCGGGTGGACGTCATCGACAACCTGGAACCCCAGGTTCACAAGACGAAGCCGGACTACCTGAATCCGAAAGCGCACTACGCCTTCAGAGACATCCGAGATCCGGGCCTCTTTGACGGCGCCCTCGCGGACGCCGAGGTCGTGGTCCACTTGGCCGCGATGGTGGGCGTCGGACAGAGCATGTACCAAGTCACCCGCTACGTCGATGCGAACACGGGCGGGACGGCCCGGCTCCTCCAGTCCCTCGTCGAAGGGAAGCATGGGGTGAAGAAGCTGCTCGTCGCCTCCTCGATGTCGATCTACGGCGAGGGCGCGTACACGTGCCCGACCCACGGGCCGGTTGCCGCACCGCTCCGGGACGGGGCGCAGCTCGCGCGGAAGGACTGGGAGTCGCACTGCCCGAACTGCGGGACGAGCCTCGCGCCGGTCGCGACGCCGGAGACGAAGCCGCTCCAGACCAACAGCGTGTACGCGGTCACGAAGCGGGACCAGGAAGAGCTTTGTTTGATCACGGGACGGGCGTACGGCATCCCGACCGTCGCGTTGCGATTCTTCAACGTGTACGGGCCGCGGCAGAGCCTGGACAACCCGTACACCGGGGTCGCCGCAATCTTCCAGAGCCGCATCAAGAACGGCCAACCCCCGGTCGTTTTCGAGGACGGCCACCAGAGCCGGGACTTCGTGTCGATCCATGATGTGGTCCGTTCGTGTCTCCTCGCGATCGAGACGGGCGGCGCGGATTACCGCGCCGTCAACGTCGGCACCGGCAAGGCCACCTCGATCTTGGACGTGGCCCAGGTCCTCTTGCGGCTCTACCGGAGCTCGCTACGGCCCTCGATCGAGAACCGGTTCCGCGCGGGAGACGTCCGGCATTGTTTTGCCGACATCTCCCTCGCCCGCCGGCTGCTCGGTTACGAGCCGACGATCTCGTTCGAGGACGGCATGCGAGAGCTCGTGGAGTGGGGGCGGAAGGCGAGCGCCCAAGACGGTTTTGCAAAGGCCTACGACGAACTCAAGGGCAAAGGCTTGCTCGAGGGCTGACCACCTGCCCAATCGTTGTCGCGGTTCGTCCCTAGCCGATGCGGTGGAATCGGACACCCTTCATTTTCTTCGGGTCCAAAATCCGTCGGCCATCCACGACAACGGGGCTCGCCATGAGCTTCACGAAATCCTTCGCCGTGAGTCGCGAGAACGCCGGCCAATCCGCTTGGAGAATGCAGCCGTCCGCGCCTTTGAGCGCCTCTTCGACGCTCTTCGCCCGGCGGACGTCCGGGACGAGCTTCGAGAATCCGTCCATCGCCGCGGGATCGTAACCAACGACCATCGCGCCGCGAGCGACCAGGTCCCGGGCGATCGGCACGGCGCGGCTCTCCCGCACATCGTCGGTGTTGCCCTTGAAGGCCAAGCCGAGGAGTGCGATGCGACGACCGGCGAGGTCCCCGAGCTCCTTTTCCAGGAACGCGATGGCCCGGCCGTACTGGCGGTCGTTCAGCGCGAGGACGGCCTCGAAGAGTTCGGGTCGATACCCGTTCGCGGTCCCGGCGGCGACGAGCGCGCGGACATCTTTCGGGAAGCACGAACCGCCGAAGCCCACGCCCGGGACGAGGAACTGCGCATTGATTCGCGGGTCGAGTGCCACGCCGCGAAGAACTTCATCGTACTCGACTCCGAAATGGTCACACAGGTTCGCGAGCTCGTTTGCGAGCGAGACCTTCGAGGCCAGTAAGGCGTTTGTGGCGTACTTGACCGACTCGGCGGTTCGCACGTCCGTGACGAGGACCGGAGAGCGCACGGACCGGTACAGGGCGCGCAGGATGCGGGCCGTTCCGGGGCGGTCGACGCCAAGGACGATCCGGTCGGGGCGCAACGCATCTTCGAGCGCTCGACCTTCCCGCAAGAATTCCGGATTCACCGCGATTCGAAACGGAACGCCCGCCGCCTCGAGGACCGGTCGCACGACCGACTCGACGGTCCCGGGGAGGACCGTGCTCTTCACGACGAGGGTCCGCGCCTTCCCGTCGCGCCACGCGTTCGCGACGGACTTTGTGGCGTCGCGCAATGGACCGTCATCCATGCTCCCATCGGGTTTCGATGGGGTTCCGACGCACAGGAAGACAATGGTCGAGGCTCGGAGCGCGTCTTCCATTCGGTCGACGATCTTGAGCCGCTTCTGCCGCAGAACTCGCTTCAGACCGCGCTCGAGCCCTTTCTCGTAGAAGGGCGGTTCTCCATGCGCGACCTCTGATCGCCGCCGCTCGTCGATGTCGATGCCGGTAACCTGGTGTCCCTGCGTCGCGAAGGCGACGGCCGTCGTCAGCCCGACCGGACCCAACCCGACGATGGAGACGGTCGCCACGTTGCGTCGTAGTCTCGGCCCCGCGATAAACGTTGTGGGGAGATTCTTGCGGAGCTCATCGAGCTCTTGGATCGGCGAGCACACTTCGATACGATTCGAGGAGGAGCGGCTCCATGGCCGCCCAGTTGTACTTAGCCTCAAACGCGGCTCGACCTTGCGCGCCCATCCGAGCGGATTCGGCGGGGGAAAGCATGAGCGACTCCAACGCCCGCTTCAACGCGCTGCGGTCACCGTAACGGACCGGGGCGCCACACCCGACCTCTCGGACGACTTCGGCGGCGGCTGTATCATCGGAGACGATGACGGGCTTCGCGAACATCATCGCCTCGAAGAGCTTGTTCGGAGCCGCGAACTTGTTGTTCGGAACGTCGGGATCGTAGAGGACCGCCACGGCGTCGCAAGCTGCCGTTCGTTCCAGCACCTCCTCGTACGGGATGGTCCCGAGGTACGTGCTCGCGGGCGACGTCTCGATCATCGTGAGTAGCTCCGCCTCGTCCGGTCCGTGGCCCGCGACGAAAAGACGAGCGCCGGTTGCTTCGCACGCCACGACGAGATCGATCAGCCCGCGGTCTTTCGCGATCATCCCTCCGTAGAACACGACGAAATGGTCGGGGTCGTTGTTGCCCGTCGCGATGCGACGGACTTCGGGGACGTTCATGATCTCGACGAGGCGCTTCGGATGGGCGGCTCCCATCTGCGCGCGCCGACGAAGGTCGGGGAGGACGACGAGATCTGCCTTGTCGATCATCGTCCTTTCCCAGGTCCCAAGGGCTTTGCGGATTCGAGGCGGAACGTCCGCGGTGACCATCTCCGCATAGAAGTCGAAGATGTCGTATACGACTTTCGCGCCGGAGAGGCGGGCCGCCGCGTACGCCGGAAGGATGGTGTCGAAGTCCACGGCATGGACGACATCCGGGTGGAGGGAGGCGATGCGGCGGAAGGCGAACCACCACCATCGCGGGAGGAGCGCGGCGAGCTCCGGCTGGCCCTCCGGCGCCTTCAACGCATACCGATGGACGTGGACCCCGTCTCGGCTTTCCTCCGCGGGGAACGCGCGGTCGCGGTCCCACAGGATGGCGTGGACGTCGTAGCCGGCTCGGGCCAGGGTCCTCGCCTCTTTCTCGAGGCGCGGTTCGATCCCGGCGGGGCTCTTCGAGCGGACGAAGACGACCCTGGGCGCCATGTCATCCCAGATAGGCCGACACGCGCTGCGCGATCTGCTTCCCGGTCGTCCCGTCCCCGTACGGATTCGGCCACGTCCGGCCGGCGTCGAGTTGCCGCCGTACGGCATCGCGGACGCGCTCCGGATCCGTGCCCGCGAGGACGTTCGATCCGATCTCCAGGGTTTCCGGTCTTTCCGTGTTCTCGCGCAGCGTGACGCAGGGGACTCGGAAGAAACAGCTCTCTTCTTGCAGGCCCCCGGAATCGGTCAACACGAGGGCTGCGTTCCTCTCGAGGATCAACATGTCCAGGTACCCGGTCGGCTCGATTCGCCGCAGGGACGTTTGCTCGTCCGCCCGCTTCTCGAGGCCGAATTCCTTGAGCCGCTTGGCGGTCCGCGGATGGATCGGAAAGAGGATGGGCATCCCGGCCTCGTCGGCGGCTCGCTCGAACGCGGCGAGCGCCCGCGACAGGCGTTCCTTCGAGTCGACGTTCTCCGAGCGGTGGAACGTCAGGAGCATGTACCCGCCTGGGTGGAGGCCGAGGCGCGAGAGGACCTTCGAGCCCCTCTCCGCGATCGGGAGGTTCTGGAGGAGTGCATCGATCACGCTGTTCCCGACGACATGGACACCCTCCATAACGTTTTCGCGTTGCAGATTGGCCCGTGACGTGGGCGTCGGCGCGAAGAGCAGGTTCGAGAGCTGGTCCGCGACGATCCGGTTGATTTCCTCGGGCATCGCCTTGTCGAACGA
>DATGWB010000093.1:0-4950 GCA_035299725.1 Thermoplasmata archaeon | reverse complement strand
GGAGGACGAGTCCGAGGGAGACAGCGCGCCGCACGTCCGGAGGATGGGCCGTCCTCGCTTGAGGATGTTGACACCGTTTTCATCCCCGATTGCATCGGCTCCGGTGTCGGTTCTCAGCGTACTTCGGTCGCTCGATGGCCGAACCAGCCGAAGAGGCCTACCGGGAGAACGCTCGCTAGGAAGGCGACGTACACCCACCCAGCCGCGGCGCTCCAATTGACGTCGCCCGAATAGCGAACGATCGCGATGAACTGGAAGATCGCGAAGGCGATGTAGCCTCCGGCCAGGGGCCGGATCCGAAGGAAATCGTTCTCGCGGCCAGCATGAAACGCCGCGAAGCCGATCCCGATGAGCCACGCCCCAATCGCTCGCGCGGTCAGCGTCGTGAGTCCCCACGGCCAACCTCCCTTCACGGCGTCTGGAGCTAGGAAGAGGGCGACGCCAACCGCGAGCATGCCGACGCCTTGACCGAGGACCAAGAACCGCATCCACATCGGAGCGGGGGGTCCGCGAGGTGGATCGCTTCCCGGTGCGCGGAGCTGGAGGATCCAGATGAGCAGCATCGCGACGGGCACCCCGGCGTAGATTGCGAGCCAGAACCAGGCGGCGTCTTGCGCACTCGCAGTCGCGCTCGAGAAATGGAACTTGTCGGAATGGAGCACCGTGGCCACCAGGGTGAGGGTGGTGAAGAGCCATATCGCCGGAACCGCGACGCGGGCCGTCGCCCAGGTCGATTGGCGGGCCGCGATCACCTCAACCGGGACAGCCGCCCAGTAAGACGCGCCGAGGAACGCCGCGGTCAACGGCGGCGAGATCGTCCACGCGAAGTAGGTGGCCGTTTGCTCCGTGAAGACCGTGAGCTGGAGGCCCGCGAGAAACACGAGGGCGCTCGCGGCGTACAGCAGCCACCGCATCGGAACAATCAACGACTTGACGCCCGGAGGAGCTTCCGATGTCGTCATACCCGGCCCGCGATGCGGGGAACGGTTCGGACCATAAGAAACCCGCTGGACGACCGTTCCGCCGTCGGACTCCTTTCCACCTCGGTCTGTGTCCCCCGTGGATTCGCACTCGGACATCTGTCTTCGGAATCCCTTCAAAGAGTTTAAGTATATCGCGATATATCGCGATGTCCATGCAATCCTCCGGCACGCAATCGGTCACCCGCGAAGCCCCGGTTCACCTGGAGGGGCTGGGCAAGGACTATGGTCACTTTACCGCCCTGAAGTCCCTCGAACTGACGGTCCCGCAAGGCACATCCTTCGGGTTCCTCGGCCCGAATGGCGCGGGGAAGTCCACGACGATCAAGCTGATGACGAACCTGATCCGACCCTCCCGCGGCCGCGCCGCTCTGTTCGGCGTTGATGTCCGTCAGGAGCCGACCCGGGCTCTCGCCCGCATCGGCGCCGTGATTGAGACCCCGGAGTTCTACGGATACCTGTCGCCGCTCGAGACGCTCGCGTACGTGGGACGCCTCCGTGGTATGCCGAAGTGCGAGATTGAACGCCGCAGCGAGGCCGTCCTCAAGGAAGTCAAGCTGACCGACTGGGCGGACCACCGGATCCAGGAATTCTCGAAGGGGATGAAGCAGCGCCTCGCGATTGCGCAAGCTCTCCTGAACGAGCCGGAACTCCTCATCCTCGATGAGCCCACGTCCGGATTGGATCCGCGGGGGATGGCCGAGGTCCGTGATGTGATCAAGGCGCTCAAGGGAGAAGGCCGCACGATCTTCATGAGCTCCCACCTCCTCGGCGAGGTCCAAGAAGTCTGCGACGACGTCGCGCTGCTGAACCACGGGGAGCTCCTGATCCATGGCTCCGTGCGGGAGCTGTCGCGAGGCGCGGACACGTCGACGTTCCAGACGACCTTCCTCCATCCACCAACGCCGCAAGAGCTCGAAGCCCTCGCAAGCGTCCCGGGGGTCGTCGAGATCAAGGCTGAGGGCGACTCGACGGTCGACTTACGGATCTCGGGCGGCGAGGATGGTCAAGCGCGCGTCCTCGAGGCGATGGTCTCCCGCGGCCTGAAGGTCATCACGTACCGGCCGCTCGGCTCGTCCCTCGAGCAACTGTATCTCGACCGCATCCAGGAGTCGGATCGTCTATGACCACGAGCGCCATCGCTCAGGTCGTTACCGTCACGAGCTACGAGATTCGAAAGTACTTCCGAGGCCGACGCCTCCTCGGCATCCTGATCCTCGTTGGGCTGATCGTCGGACTGTTCCTCGGGCTTCCGCCAGCACTCGGAGCCTCCTATCCCTCGAACCCGAACGCGTTCGTCTCGACGTTCGCCACGTTCACCGGCCTCCTCGTGGTGCTCAGCGGCGTCCTCTTTGCAGCGGACGCCCTCGTATCGGAGCACGAGAAACGGACCGGCTACTGCCTGTTCCCGAATCCGGTCCGTAGGGAGGTCCTCGTCCTTGGGAAGATCGCTGCGAGTTTGATCGTGTCGGCCGCCGTCATCTCTCTGTATTACGGCGCCGCGGCAATAGCCGCACTCATCGTCACGAAATCCCTCACGTGGGACGTCGGCCTGTCGTACCTGTACGCCCTCGGGTACATGATCGCGGTCGTCGGGATTGCGTACCTTGTTTCCGCGACGTTCAAGAGCACGGTCGCGGCGACGGTCCTGACGTTCTTCTTGTTCACTCTGATCTTCAGCATCGCCGGAGCGCTCCTGACCGCGGCGAAGATCGACCCCTGGTTCATCCCCACATCGGCATCGGCAATCATCTCGGACGTCCTCGGAGGGACCCGAGTGCGACCGGGACCGGGAGGCGAGGCCGCCGTCGGCTTCATCCCGGACCCCGCCACGTCGCTGTTAGTCTTCGCCGCGTATGCGGTCGTCGGGGCGGTCCTCGCGATTCTCCTGTTCCGGCGGAAGGAGCTGGCGTCATGAGCAGCCCGGAGAAATTCGGCGGATTCTTCCATTTCTTCGGCAAAGGCGATTTCAAAGGCCTTGTCCTGCACCTGCTCGAAGAACGCCCGATGCACGGGTATGAGATTATCAAGGCCATCGAGGAGCGGTACCATGGATTCTACAAGCCGAGCGCCGGGGCGATCTATCCGGCCTTGCGGGCCCTCCTGCGCAAGGGATACCTGTCCGTGAGCGGCGAGGAACGCCGCAAGACCTACCGCATCACCCGCGAAGGCAAAGCGTACCTCAGGAGCCGCCGCAAGGAGATCGAAGAGCGCTTCCACGCTTTCGAGTCCGCAGTCGGCCCGGAGCGAGCTGCGTTGTTCCGAGAATTCCGAGCGACGGGGAAGCTCCTCCGCACGAATATGAGCGAGGTCACCCCGAAGCAGGCGAACGAACTCCGCCAGGTCGTGATCGAGATGCGCGAGAAGGCGATGCGGATCCTTTCGAAGTGATTGAGGTGTTGCATGCCGAGTGATGCGATCGTCACCGAGAACCTCACGAAAGTGTACGGAAAGCTGACGGCCGTCGACCATGTCAATGTGAAGGTCGCCGCGGGGACCGTCTTCGGTCTCCTCGGTCCGAACGGCGCGGGCAAGACGACCATGATCAAGCTGCTCACGGGCCTGACCGACATGACGGAAGGAGATGCGTGGGTCGCCGGATTCGACGTCCGTCGGGATCCGATGCACGTGAAGCAGCGGATCGGTTGGGTCGCTTCCGAGGTCATCCTCGATGACGACTTCACGGCCTGGGAGAACCTCTGGCTCCAGGCGAAGCTGCAGAGCCTGCCGGAGTGGAAGGAGCGCGCGGGCGACATCCTGACGTACTTTGGACTCAACGACCGGCGCAAGGATCGGGTAAAGACGTTTTCCACGGGCATGCGCAAGAAGCTCGAGATCGCGTTGGCGCTGCTGCATCAGCCGGAGGTCGTGTTCATGGACGAACCGACGATCGGCCTCGATGCGAACACGCGCCGGATGCTTTGGGACCTCATCACCGGCGTGAACAAGGAATTCGGAATCACCGTCTTGCTCACGAGTCATTACATCGAGGAGGCGGACGCGCTCTGCCAGCAGATTTCGATCATCGATCATGGGAAGATTGTTGCGTCCGGCTCTCCATCGGCCCTCAAGGCCCGGGTTCGATCAGACTTCGTCGAGCTGGAGACGAGCGAGGCGGTCGACGAAGCCAAGCTCCGTTCGATCCCCGGCGTGACCGGAGTGCGGAGCCAGGGGAAGGCCTGGATTCTGCAGGTCTCCGCGGCGGAAGAGGTCCTGCCACACATTTTCTCGACCCTGAAGACGGATGAGATCCGCCGGATCAACGTGGAGAAGCCGAGTCTCGAGACCGTGTTCCTAGATATCACCGGGAAACGGATCGACCAGGCCGGTTCGGACGTTCCCGATTACCGCAAGTTCTACGCAACGATGAGGAGGGCGCGGAAATGAGTACCGAGACGAAACACATCCGCATCGCCTCGCGGCACCTCGATTCCGCCTCGCGAGGCGTGAGCCAACGCAGCCAGTTCGTAGGCCTGTACGCTCGCGAAGTCCTCCGGACGTTCCGCAATCCCTGGGTCCTCGTCATCACGTTCGTCCAGCCGTTCATGTGGCTCGCGTTCTTCGGCAGCAGTTTCAGCGGCGCCTCGCCGGCGCTCGTGCAGCAGATCTTCCACACGAGCAGCTACGTCGCATTCCTGCTCCCCGGGGTCCTGGCGACGTCGATGCTGACCGTCGGGATGTTCGGATCGATGAGCACGATCCAGGACAAGCGGTTCGGATTCATGAAGCGCATCCTGCTGACGCCGACGACGAAGTCGACCGTCTACCTCTCGAAGGTCCTCGGATCGACGACCCGCGGGCTCGTGCAGATCCCGGTGATGATCACAGCGGCCGCGCTCTTCGGCGTGACCTTCGCAGGGAACCCGCTCATGTGGGCGGGCTGGATCCTGGGGATCTTCCTCCTCGGCCTCGGCATGTCTTGCTTCTTCCTCGCCGTGACGGCCTCGAGCACGGACTGGCAGACGCCGGG
>DATGWB010000092.1:0-7695 GCA_035299725.1 Thermoplasmata archaeon | reverse complement strand
ACTTAATCGACGGCGGGAGTTGGGCGACCAGCGGCCCGCACTTCTCCCTCAGCTCCTTCGCCGATGCGTAGAACCAACCCAGGTTCTCCGCGACGCCCTTGAGCTTCTTCTCGTGGGTAATCCGCTTCGGCATCTTCATCGCAAAGAGAAACCCCGGCGGCGTGGACTTGTACCAGCCCTTCGTCATCGCGGGCCCCGGGTTGCGGTAGAAGGAAGAGTCGACCTCGACACAGTCGAAGACGCTCGAGTAGAGTTTCAAATACTCTGACTTCGGCGTATCAAGCGGATAGAAGCCCCCGAGCCAATCGTCGTATCCCCAGCCGCTGCAACCGACGCGCAGCTTGTCCTTCAGCGCCATCCGAAGCTCGCGATGAGGATAGCCGCTTGAGAATGAATAATTAATGTCCAGGAAGAACGTTGCAGGTGCGCGAAGATAAGCGGGTCGATGTCTCCCAAATGACCTACCGGGAGCTTTGGGCCATCCAACAAATGGTCATCGCGGCACTCATCGTCCTCATTGACTTGTGCCTGCTGCTAGCCTTTGAGGATGAGGCGCGTCATGACCATACAGGCGTTGGGACGACTGCTGGTGTTAGCATCATTTCAATCATTTCCTTCTTCTCCGTTTTTGCAATCTTTGTTTGGGTGCTGACTCCTCCCGGGGTTTGAGCATGACCGACGCTGCTTGGCCCCCTGAAATTCCAGAAACAAAGCCGTCTCGGCCCGAGATGCTTCACCTAGCCGTTCAGCGCTTCAGTTGGTTCGGCCCATTGGTAGGGCGTTGTGGCGGCTCGTGAGCCCCGCTAACTTGATGTTCAACCCCGTGGAACCTGGTTATCGGCGATGATGCTTGTAGACTACTGAATAAATAGCGGCTAACTTCGTAGACACGGTTCCCAGACCGGGGCGCCCCCGTGGACCTCATCCTCGGCTTGCTGATCATCTTCGTCTCCGCGCGTGCCGCCGGGGAGGTCATGGAGAAACTGCACCAGTCGCCGATGATCGGCGAGGTGCTCGCGGGCATCCTTGTTGGACCGATGGTCCTCGGCCTCATCAATCCGGATCCGACGACCTCGTTCGGGGGGTCGTTGAACGTCGTCGCGAATCTCGGCGTGTTCATCCTCGTGCTCCTCGCGGGAATCGAACTCGGCCGCGAAGGTCTGCGAAAAGCCTTCAAGGAACGGAGCATGGTCGTGGCTATCGTCGAGTTCTTCCTTCCGTTCTCCCTCGGATACAGCTTCGCCGCGGCCATGGGGATGACGTTTGCGCAGTCCCTGTTTCTCGGCACTGCCTTGGCGGTCACCGCCCTTCCGGTCAGCGTCCGGATCCTCCTCGATCTGAACCTCCTGAATTCGAGACTGGGACGGGCAATCGTTTCAGTGGCGCTGGTGAACGATCTCGTCGCCTTCGCGATGTTGGGTCTCGTGGTTCAGTTCACGTCGCTGGGAGCCTCGACGCCCGAAGGGCTCACGATTGGCCTCGTGGCCCTGAACAATGTCCTCTTCATCGGGCTCGTCTTCTGCGTGGCGACCATCCTGAAGCTGACGACACGCCTGGGTCGCAACTCGGAATCGTACATGCAGACCTTCGTATCGAAGCTCCGCGGACAAGAAGCGTCGTTCGCGCTGTGCATCTCGACCGCCCTCGGGCTCGGTGCGGCGGCGGAACTGCTGGGCATCCATTTCGCGGTGGGGGCCTTCTACGGCGGTCTCCTGATGACGCCGCAACTGCTGGGCCAAGTTCAGTTCAATCGGGTCCGCAATGCGGTGTCCTCGGTCACGTTCGGGCTGTTTGCGCCCGTGTTCTTCGCGTTTGTCGGATTGAAGTTCTCGGTCAGCTTCGGCGCCTGGCCGCTCATCGTCGCGATCACGGCCATCGCCTTCATTGGGAAATTGATGGGTGGACTCATGGGCGGATTCGTCGCCGGGTTCCGCGGCGCGCCGCTGGTCGCCCTTGGAGTCGGCCTGAATGCGCGAGGAATGATGGAGCTCCTGCTCGCGCAGGTCGGCCTCGCGACCGGGATCATTGACACGAGCCTCTATTCCGCGCTCGTCGTCATGACCCTGACGACGACCCTGTGCACCCCGCCGCTTTTGAAGCGCTTACTCCGCCGCTTCAAGGTCGATGACATCCTCCCGCCAGTGCCCGGACCCATCGCGGTCGGTGGAATCGGGTCTTCCAACCTCCGTCCCAGCGATGAGAGCACCCGATAGGTGCTCGGTCGTGTTCATAACGTTGATTAACCGAGTCCGTTCTCGTCCCCCTCACTCGGGCGAGCGGCGCTCAGCCGCGATCGGAAGAGTTCGATCCTGGAGGAAACGTGCGGATGAATCGACTTGCGGTTGCCGGTATGGCGATGACCGTCGCGGGGCTCCTCCTCGTCGTCGGCTTCTGGCCCTTGACCTCGGTCAGCGGCGCGGATCTCCTCGCATCGAAGAACGGGAACCAGTACAACGGATACACGCAGGGGTCTCAGATCACGGTCCATGAGCGGGTCATCGACATCACTTTCACGAATTTCTTCGGCAACCCTACCACCACGCTCTATCTCGAAGATGGAAATCCGAGCGTGGACACCTTCGTGAATGTGCGGGGAGACGCACGGAGCGTCGTCTCCCCGGGAGACGTCATCTTCGCCTTCGCAACCCTTCAGGTCATTTCGGGGTTCTACTATTGGGAGGTCGCGTCCCCTGCAAACGTCCATCTGTCCTGGCCGATCGACGCCCTCTTCTATGGGCTCATGGCCGCCGGAGTCGTGGTGCTCGGGGTGGCCGCGTTCCGAAAGCGCTGAGGATACCGGAAGGCTGAAATCGACTCGCAGGCATCGGCGCAGGCGATGTCGGAGCTGGGTGAGGCCGGGGCGCGTCGGATCGAATGGGCCCGGGAACACATGCCCGTCCTCGCGGCGATCCGAGAGGAGCTCAAGACGAAGAAAACGCTCCGAGGTCTCCGCATCGGGATGGCGCTCCACGTCGAGGCGAAGACCGGGGTCCTCGCCCTGTCTTTGCGGGAGGCGGGAGCGACCGTTCGCCTGGCATCTTGCAATCCGCTGTCCACCGACGACAGTGTCGCCACGGCCCTCGCCGAGAAGCACGGTCTCGACGTCTACGCGAAGAAGTGGCAGACCAACGACGAGTACTATGCGAACCTCAACAAGGTGCTCGACCTGAAGCCGGACCTCGTCATCGACGACGGCGCGGACCTCGTCAAACTCCTGCACACGAAACGGCGGGAACTCCTGGACGGTGTCCGGGGAGCGAACGAAGAGACGACGACGGGCATCATCCGACTACGAGCGATGGAACGAGACGGAGCGCTTCGGTTCCCCGTCATCGATGTAAACGACGCCCAAATGAAGCACCTCTTCGACAACCGGTACGGGACGGGCCAGAGCACGTTCGACGGGCTGATGAACGCGACGAACCTGCTGATCGCCGGTAAGACCTTCGTCGTGGCGGGATACGGATGGACGGGTCGCGGGATCGCGATGCGGGCCGACGGGATGGGAGCTCGGGTCATCGTCACCGAGGTCGATCCGGTGAAAGCGATCGAGGCCTCCATGGACGGATTCGAGGTCCTCCCGATGCGAAGCGCGGTGCGGGAGGCGGACTTCATCGTCTCCGCGACCGGCTGCAAGGATATCGTGACCGCCGCGCACTTCCCCGCGATGAAGGACGGCGTCGTGCTCGCGAACGCGGGCCACTTCGACAATGAGATTTCGAAAGGCGATCTGCAGAAAGCCGCCAAGGCCAAGAGGCGAGTCCGGGAATTCGTCGACGAGTACACGCTCACCGGAGGCAAGCGAGCCTACTTGGTCGCCGAAGGACGGCTGGTGAACATCGCGGCGGGCCAAGGCCATCCGGTCGAGATCATGGACATGAGCTTCGCGATCCAGGCGGTCTCGGCAGGCTATCTGGCGCAGAACGCGGGCCGGCTCCAGCCGCGCTTGTACCCCGTCCCGCCAGCGCTTGACATGAAAGTCGCACAGTTGAAGCTGCGCAGCATGAGGGTTCGGATTGATCACTTGACGAAAGCTCAGCGTGCCTACCTCGAGTCCTGGCAAGAAGGGACGTGAGCACTCGGCTCGCCCGAGGATTTGTGATCACGTGCCGGAGAAGAGGGCCGTCCTATCCGATTTCGACGGAACGATCACGCGGACCGACGTGGCCGAGGCGATCCTCGATCGGTTCGCGCCACCCGAATGGCGAGAAATCGAGGAGCTCTACCGGGCACGGAAAATCGGAACGCGAGAGTCGATGATTCGTCAATTCGCGTTGGTTCGAGCACGCAAAGAGGAGTTGTTGCAGTTCGTCGACCGCGAGGCCGTGATCGACGAGACGTTCCGCGAGTTCGCCGAGTTCTGCAAACGACGAGGGTTCGTCCTCGAGATTGTGAGCGAAGGTCTTGACTTCTATGTGCGACATCTGCTCCGGAAGTGGGACGTTCACGTACCGGTCCGCACGAACCACGTGGTTTTCGAAGAGGACCGCCTGCGGATTGAGTACCCGTGGGCCGACGCAACGTGCACGTTGTGCGGGACCTGCAAGTTGTTGCGCGTGTTCGAACTTCGAGCCGAAGGCTACCGAACGGCTTACGTCGGAAACGGGCATTCGGATCTCTGCCCTGCGATCGAGGCAGATCTCGTCTTCGCGAAGGCCGAGCTCGCGGATCTGTGCCGCGTGGAAGAAATCGATTTCATCCAGTTCGACCGTTTCTCCGAGGTTCAGCGTGAATTAGGTGGGTGGGCGTGAAGAATTTTCTCGGGGCCTTCGGTCATGTCGCGATGGACTACATTGTGTCCCTCCGCCGCCTGCCCACGCCCAATACATCGATCGAGATTCTCGATCGGCAGCGGTATTTCGGGGGGACCGCCGGAAACCTCGCGCGGGCCGCGGCACGGCTCGGCGTGAAGGTCTCGCTGGCGTCATTCGTCGGGGCCGACTTCCCTCCGGATTACCGCCAGGCGTTGGCGAAGGACGGCGTCGACACGGATGACCTCCGTACGATCCCCCGGGCGAACACGCCGACGGCTTGGGTGTTCTCGGACCCGAAAGGGAACCAGATGGCGGTGGTGGACCAAGGGCCCATGAAGGACGCGGGGCGCCTTCCTCTGCTACGCCACAGTGTGCAAGACGTCGATCTGGTTCATCTCGGGACGGGACGGCCGGAGTACTACTTGCGCATCGCGAAACTCGCGTCGGCCTTGCGGAGGACGATCGCATTCGATCCGTCACAAGAAATCCATTACGTGTACACCCCTCGACTCTTCCGCGAGCTGCTCCGCCGATCGACCTACTTCTTCGGGAACGAGGCGGAGATCGTTCGAGCGAGACGATTGGCTCGTGTCACATCCACCGAGGGACTCCTGCAAGCCACCGAGGTCGTCGTGGCCACGCTGGGCGCGCGCGGGAGCGTTATCTACTCGCACGACGGCCGTATCCGAGTTCCCAGGGTTCGCCCCCGCAAAGTCGTCGATGTGACCGGGGCCGGAGACGCCTATCGTGCGGGGTTTTACGCGGGCCTATCCCGCGGACTCGATCTTCGTCGCTGCGGAATTCTGGCGTCGGCGGTTGCAAGTTTCGTCGTAGAAAAGAAAGGGACTCAATCGAACCTTCCGACGTGGTCCCAGGTGCTCGGCCGGGCTCGGCGACACGCGACCTTCTGAGGCGGTCGCGAATCACGACGTCCTCTGGCCGACGGGCCATGAAGAGATGCGATGGATCGCATGGGACGAGCGTTTGAAGTACAAGTTGCGATAGGGTTATATTCCGACAGTAGTTTCTCCGCGCGGTGACCTAGGGATGGCCATCGGGTTCGTGCTCATTAGCACCGCTCCTGCCAAGGAGCACGAAGTGTACAACGAGCTCCTCAAAGTGAAGGAAATCGTGGAGCTCCACCCCTTGTTCGGTGAGTACGACCTGATCGCGAAAATCGAGGCCGAGGACTTCAACGTCCTCGGTCAGGTCGTCGTCGACAAGATCCGATCCATTCCGGGAGTCATCGACACGAAGACCTTGACCGGCATCAAGTTCTGAGGGATCACATGAGCGGCTTTTCCGCGTTTGACTGGTTGACGTTCCTGACCATCCTCCTCCTGACCTTCAGTCTCTTCTTGGTCATCACCGGTGCCTTCACGGCGTACTTCGGAAGCGGGAAGAGCCGGAAGATCGGGGTCGGACTGCTTGTGGGTGGTTTGGTCGTCGGGGTGCTGTGGGCGTGGTACGCCGGTCCGTTCAGCTCGAACGTGAACCTGGTCAACATCATCGTCGAGTCGATTGGCGTGATCCTCGCGGCGGTCATCGGAGCCGCCGCGGCTATCGGGCTCTTCCTCTTGGCCATCATGAAGAGCTAGGCCGGCCGCCGCGTTCCATCGGCGAAGTGGAAAGCCTTTATTCCAGGAACCCACCTTGTCCCAGCTGATGCCCGCTGACGTCCTCATCGTCCTCGGTTCGAAGAGCGATGCGGAGCTCGGAAAACAGGCGAGTTCGTTCTTGGACCAGTTCGGCGTCGGATACGAGATGGTCGTCGCCTCCGCCCATCGGACGCCAGACCTCCTTCGGGATTTGATCCGGAACACGACCGCGAAGGTGATCATCGCGATCGCGGGCCTCTCCGCCGCGCTGCCTGGCACCATCGCGGCCCACACGACGAAGCCGGTGATCGGCGTGCCGGTGAGCGGGAAATTGAACTTGGACGCCGTCCTCAGCGTCTCGCAAATGCCGCCCGGTGTGCCCGTGGCGGCCGTCGGCCTCGACCGAGGGGAGAACGCAGCCATCCTCGCCGTCGAAATCCTGGCCATCCGGGACGAGCGCCTCGTCGAGAAGCTCAAGGAGCACCGAGAAGCGTTGAAAAAGTGGGTCCTCGAAGACTCCCGGACGCTGGGTGAATGAAGTTCGACGCGAATGCTTTCATCGCCGAGCAGGTCGAAGCAATTCGCCGGGCCGTGCCGACCAAGGCGATCATCGCCTGCTCGGGCGGAGTCGACAGCACGACTGCGGCGGTCCTCGCGAGTCGCGCCCTCGGAGATCGGCTCCTCGCGGTCTACATCGACACAGGCCTCATGAGAAAGGGAGAGACCGAGGACGTCGCCCAGACCCTCAAGGAACTCAACGTGCGCCACCGGATCGTCCAAGCCGCCGACGAATTCTTCTCCGCCCTCAAGGGCATCGTCGACCCGGAGAAGAAACGGACGGTCATTGGACGCACCTTCATCGAATTCTTCGAACGGGAGGCACAGAGCTTTGGGGCTGACCACCTCGTTCAGGGGACGATCGCCCCGGACTGGATCGAGAGCGGGGGGCAGCTCCGGGATCGGATCAAAACCCACCACAACGTCGGCGGCCTCCCGGAGAACATGAAGTTGAAGCTCGTCGAACCGCTCCGCGACCTCTACAAGGACGAAGTTCGGGCGGTCGCCCGAGCCCTCGGGGTGAGGGTCTCCGAGCGGCAGCCCTTTCCCGGACCGGGACTCGCGGTGCGCGTGGTCGGAGAGGTGACGCCGGAACGGGTCGCGCTCGTGCGAGACGCGTCCGCCGTCGTCGAGGAGGAGATCCAGGCCGCGGCGGGCCGCGGGCTCATGCCGCTACCCTGGCAATACTTCGCCGTCCTCCTGCCGGTGCAGACGGTCGGCGTCCACGGGGACCTCCGGGTGTACGGCCACACGATCGCGGTCCGCGCGGTCGACTCGATCGACGG
>DATGWB010000091.1:0-38473 GCA_035299725.1 Thermoplasmata archaeon | reverse complement strand
GATCCATCCATCCCGGGGGCGGCACGATGTACCCGCCTTCGCCTTGGACGGGCTCGACGAAGACGCCTGCGAGGTCCTCGGGCGGCGTGACCGTCTTCATGTAGACGTCCTCGATGATGTTCGCGCAATACAGGTCGCACGACGGATATGTGAGCTTGTACGGACAGCGATAGCAATATGCGTAGGGCACGTGCACGACGCCGGGCATCGTGGGGAAGAATCCGGCGCGTTGCTTCGCCTTACTCGCGGTCAGCGACAGCGCACCCTGGGTCCGGCCGTGGAACGCGCCGAGGAACGCGAGGAACATCTGCCGCTTCGTGTGGCTCTTGGCGATCTTGATCGCGGCCTCGTTCGCCTCGGTGCCGGAGTTGCCGAAGAAGACCTTCTTCCGATGTTTGCCCGGGGTGATCTTGCCCAGTCGCTCGGCGAGGGTCGCCTGGATTTCGTAGTAGAAGTCGGTCCCGGCGAAATGGGTGAACTGCGATGCCTGGCGGGTGATCGCCTCGACGACTTTCGGATGGGCGTGACCGACGTTGAGGACCGAGATGCCAGCCGCGAAGTCAATCAGGATGTTGCCATCGACGTCTTCGACGATCGAACCAGCGGCCCGTTTGACGACGACCGGGGCCGACTTCGTCGTGGTTGCAATGTAGCTACGGTCCCGCTCGATGATCTCCTTCGCCTTCGGGCCCGGGGGGGTCACTTTGATGTCGGGAACCTTCACCGTTGCACCCCGGGTCCGCTTACGGTCTGGGCGTATTAATAGTCTCGTCGCCGAGAATCCGCGGGGGCGGGCCGCCGCTATTCCGGCCTACTTCGCAGCTCCGATTCGCATCATCGTCGTGCCGCACACAGGACACTTGCCCTTCATCGCGGGCTTGCCGTTTTTCAATTTCACCGCGACGGCGCCTTTGATCTCCCGCTTCTCACGGCACTTCACGCAATAACCTTGCACCATGGGGGAATCACCGCGGGTGCAAGGGGTGACCCCTGATAAAAGGTGCGGTCTCACTATTTCGCGATCCTCGATTGGGTTGCAAAATACTTTTATAATGGTCCTTTGATACGAGTCGCCGAATATAAGGAGGGTAAGGGTACGAGCGAGAAGCCAACCGCAGCGTTTGTCCTGTCATTGATTGCCGCGATATTCATCCTTCTGAACGGTGCTTTGATCGCCGCATTAGGGGCAATCCTCTTCGCGTTCTTCCCAGGATTCGGGATTTTGATTGCGGCCCTTGGACTCGTGTTCGGCATCGTCGTGCTCGTCGGTGCGATCTTGCTATGGTCGAAGCCGGGGATGCACGTGGGCGCAGGCGTCCTCGTCCTACTGTTCTCGATCTTCAGCCTGATTATCGGTGGTGGATTCATCATCGGGTTCATCCTCGGCCTTATCGGCGGGATTCTGGGAATCGTCTGGAAGCCCCCGGCACCGATGTCGGGCATGGCACCGCCCATGATGCCTCCCTCGATGCCTCCGCCCTGAGTACGATCGAAGTGCGTCGAACGACGGAGGAGCGGAACGCAGCCCTCCGTCCTCTTCCAACTCGAGGCGCCTCGGCGCTGGGCAGCGCGTGTTCTCTGTCCTGAAACTCCGGTCGAAGACTAGTTATCCCGTGGCCTGTTCGGACGTTTCGGAGAACAACCCGTGGCCTCTCCGCCTCCTGGTTACTACCCGCCCGGGCCGTACCCGCCGCCGGTATCCCGGCCGATTGGCGTCACACTCCTCGCGGTCCTGACGATCCTCTTGGGCATCCTGATCGTCCTCGCCGGACTCCTGTTCATCGTCGCCCCGCTGATCCTCGTCGGCGTCGGCCTGCCGCCCGGCTTCGGCTTGGCCGCGAGCGTAATCGGCGCGATTGTGTTCGTCTTCGGTCTCATCTGGATCGGGGTCGGCGTTGGCCTGCTCCACCTGCGGAGCTGGGCCTGGTGGCTCGCGGTCATCGTGATGGCCCTGTCGATCGCCGGAAGCATCTCGTCGCCCATCACCGCGGTGATCCCCGCCCTGATCTTGATCTACTTGATCGTCGTGCGGCGCCACTTCCGATGAACCCTCACGGCAGAAACCTTTTTAGCGGGCCGCACTTTGGTCGCGGCGGAGACCTCCTCCTTGTCATACACCCGTTTTGAAAGGGCCCGGATTATCGGAGCGCGGGCCTTGCAAATCTCCATGGGAGCGCCGACAATCGCCGCGCTGGACCGAGAAGCGGACCCCCTCGACATCGCTTTCAGAGAGTTCTCCTCCGGGAGCTCGCCGCTCAACGTCCGGAGGTTCGCGGATGCCCTCGATTGACGGGGCATCGATTCGGAAAATTCTCGACAGCCGCGGGAATCCGACGGTCGAGGTCGAGATCCGCGCGGGAAGTGTCACCGGCCGTGCCGCGGCGCCGAGCGGTGCGAGCACCGGGACCCACGAGCCCAAGGCGCTGCCGGAAGGCGGCGTCGACGAAGCGATCCGGACGTTTCATGAATCGGTCGGACCGAGGGTCAAAGGTCGCGATGTCTCGGATCAGGCGGGACTCGACAAGGCGCTGCGAGCGATCGATGGGACCAAGAACTTCGCCCGCATCGGCTGCAACGTCGCGACCGCGGTGTCCCTCGCGACCGCGAAGACGGCGGCCTCCGTTTCGGGCAAGCCGTTGTTCCGGTACCTCGGCGGCCGATCTCACTTGAACCTGCCCCTCCCGATGGGGAACGTGATCGGGGGCGGCCGTCACGCCGTCGGTGGAACGACGATCCAGGAGTTCTTGGTGGTCTCTCAAGGACCGACGGCCGCCGCGAACGTTTTCACGAACGCCCGGGTTCATGGCCTCGTGCGAGACGCCCTGGCGAAGAAGCTGCCCGACGCGGCCCTCGGTCGGGGCGATGAAGGGGCGTGGGTCGCGAAGCTCGCCGATGAAGAGGCCCTCTCCGTCGTCGTGGATGCCTGTCACCTTGCGTCGAAGCAAGCAGGATTCGCCGTGCGGCCCGCGCTCGATCTCGCGGCCTCGGAGTTCTTCCGCGGCGGGAAGTATCGGTACGCCGACCGCGCGATTTCCCCCGAGGAACAGGTCGAGTTCGTGGAGCGCCTCGTCCGCGACTATGGCCTGTTCAGCGTCGAAGATCCGTTCGACCAGGAGGATTTCGGTGCGTTCGCGGATCTCACGCGCCGCATCGGGGACCGATGCAAGGTCATCGGCGACGACATCTTCGTCACGAACGTGGAGCGACTGCGGCGCGGCATCGAACTCGGAGCGGGCAACGCTATCCTTATTAAGCCGAACCAAATTGGGACGCTCTCCGAGACGCGGGCCGCCGTGGACCTGGCCCACAAAGCCGGGTTCGCAACCGTGATGTCGCATCGGTCCGGCGAGACGACGGACGACACGATCGCCCACCTCGCCGTGGCGTTCGGATGCCTCGGCATCAAGACGGGAGCGGTCGGCGGCGAGCGGATCGCGAAGCTCAACGAGCTCATCCGGATCGAGGAACAACTCCAGGCAGGCGCGTGATGCAAGAGGAAGAACAGACGGGCGTCCAGGGATTGCTCGTCCCCGAGGACGTTTACCTGACGTCGGGCGTGCACATCGGCACCCAGCAAAAAAGCGCCGACATGAAGCCGTTCATCTACAAGGTCCGGATCGACGGCCTGTACGTCCTCGACATCAAGAAGACGGACACCCGGATCCGGGAGGCGGCCAAGTTCCTGGCGCGCTTCAAGCCGGAGAACATCCTCGTCGTCGCCGCTCGCCAGTACGGCCAGAAGCCCGCGCGGCTGTTCGCGAAAAACGTCGGAGCCAAGGTCCTCGCCGGCCGATTCGTCCCCGGAACGCTCACGAATCCGAATCTCCCGGAATTCATGGAACCGGAGGTCCTGCTCGTGACGGATCCCGCGGCGGATTCACAGGCGCTGCGCGAGGCGCTGAACGTCGGCATCCCGGTCGTCGCCTTGTGCGATGCGAATAACGAGACGCGGGACGTCGACCTCGTCGTGCCGACGAACAACAAAGGCCGCCGGGCCCTGGCGACCGTCTACTGGCTCCTGACGCGCGAGGTCTCGAAGGCGCGGGGGACCGTGAAGTCAGACGAAGGGTTTACGTCCACGATCGATGATTACGAAGCGTCCCTGTGACGGGCGCCGTTTATGCGGTATCCGGCGGTGGCGGGCGCTTTCTATGAGCGGTCGCGCGACGCCCTCCTCCGCCAGATCAAGGAATGCTACACTCACCCGCTCGGACCCGGTCGGCCTGCGGAGGTGCGCGCGGGTCCCCGCCGCCTGGTCGGCCTCGTCGTCCCGCACGCGGGGTACGTGTACTCCGGGCCGGTCGCGGCGCACAGCTATGCCGCCCTGGCCGCGGACGGTTGGCCCCAGTCCTTCGTAATCTTCGGTCCGAATCACCATGGACAAGGGGCGCCCCTCGCCCTGACGGAACACGATTGGCAGACGCCCCTCGGGACCGCGATGGTGGACAAGGGTCTCCACGACGCCCTGTCGAAGCCCCCACTCGAGGAGGACATCCTCGCCCACCGCGACGAGCACAGCATCGAGGTCCAGCTCCCGTTCCTGCAGGAGCTGTCCGCTAAGGTCCGCTTCGTCCCGATCTGTATGGCCTTCCAGGAGTACGATCTCGCGGCGGAGGTCGGGGAGCTCGTCGCGCAGACCGTCGAAGGAAAAGACGTCCTCCTGATTGCGTCCTCGGACTTCACGCACGTCGGCTCCCAGTACTTTCAGATGCCTCCTCCGGGCGTCACGGCCCCCGCCTTTGCGAAGGAGCAGGACAGGAAAGCGATCGAGCCGATCCTGTCCCTCGATCCGAAGCGTTTCGCCGCGAGGGTTGCGCAGGACGACATCTCGATGTGTGGCTACGGGCCGGTGACCGCGATGCTGACCGCCGCGAAGCGCCTCGGCGCGACGGAGGCGAAGCTCCTGAAGTACGCCACCTCGAGCGACGTGAGCCGGGATTCGAAAATGGCGGTCGGATACGGGGCAATCGCGGTCTACCGCTGAGCGGTCTCCGAATCGATCCACCTGAGGTATCCGGGCCACGCGGGTCCCATCGGGTACGAGACGATGCACGGCACCTCCGCCGGATGGACGCTCTGGACCGCGGTGATCAACTTCCGCATCAGCGACTGCCGTGTCTTGAAGATGATGACGAACTCGTGTGCCTCCTCCTGCTTCCCCTGCCACCAGTACCTCGATTCGACCGGCCAGTAATTGGCGCACGCCGCGAGCCGTCCTTCAACGACGACCCGGGCGATCGTTCGCGCGCTCTGACGGTCCGGCGCGGTGACGTAGGCCATCGCGTGCGGAATCTTTCGACGGGCCATCCGAATTTCGCTCCTCCCTACGCTATCAGGGTCAGGAACAGGAATGGGTTCGACGGCCTTTTATCTGGTGGTCCTCGTGTGCGCGATGTTCCGAATGCCCGTTGTGACGATGTCCGAAATGGTCGCCGCCCTCCGGGCCACGGTGGGGAAACGGGGGATGCCCGAAGAGGACCTCCGGGCGCTCGCCGACTACCTCATGTCGTTCTTCGGATTCGAGACAGAAGCGATCGACAACAACCTGGACGTCGCGGACCGCGATGTGTTCTACATGCTCGAGGAGGAAGGCCTCCTCACGACCCGCCAAGAAGAGGTCATGATCAAGAAAGGCAAAATGTGGCGGATTCATTATTGGATCCTCCGCGTCGAGCGGATCAAGACCCTCGCCAAGCCGCAACGGCCGAAGACGGATGGCGATGCGTTCGCGGTGTACAACACGTTGCCGGACGACATCTGGGCGCGCCAGTTGCCGGCGAGATAGATTGAAATAGACCAGAAGGTTCGTTTGGAGCCGCGCATGGCCTTTCTGGACTCTCTCCTTATCGCAGGAGGCGCGATTGTCCTCTGGTCCCTGCTGCTCTATGTGCTCCAAACGCGCGGGCTCCTCGAACGGCGAGGCCTCGCCCCGTCCCCCCCACCCGCGGGTCCGTTCCTCATGTGGAAGACCCTTAGGGGCCGCCAGCTGATCGACCGACTCGCGCGGCCGAAACGGTTCTGGCGGGTGTTCGGCGACATCGCGATCGTCCTGGTGGCCCTGACGATGATCGGCACGACGGCCCTCCTCGCTTGGGAGGCGACGCTCGTCCAGAACGCGGCGATCCGAAACAACCCACCGTCCCCCGAGACGCTGCTCGGCCTACCCGGCATCAACCCGATCATCCCCCTCGGGTACGGCATCCTCGGCCTGGCCGTCGCCATTATCCTCCACGAGTTCTCGCATGGGATCCTGTCTCGCGTTGCGAACATCAAGATCCGCTCTCTCGGGCTGATTTTCCTGATCTTCCCGATCGGGGCGTTCGTCGAACCGGACGAGGACGAGCTCCGCGCACTCCCGCGCCGCGAACGCGGCCGTCTCTATGCGGTCGGGCCCGCGACGAACGTCCTGCTGGCGGTGCTCTTCGCCACGCTCTTCTCGATGCTCATCTTGACCTCGGTCGCGCCAGTCCACGATGGAGTGGGGATCGTCGGATTCACGACGAACTCTCCCGCGGGCAACGCGAGAATGCAGGCCAACACCGTGATCACCTCGATCAACAACACGCCGGTGCACACGTACAACGAGTTCGTCGCGGCGCTCGCGGCGGTCCAGCCGAACGCCACGGTTCCGATTCAGGCGTACGATCCCGCCACCCGCACCTTTTCGAACTACAGCGTCGCCACGCAATGGAACCCGACGACGAAACGGGCGATGCTAGGAATCTACGCATTCGACGTGAGCACCGACTACTATCATCCGCTCACGAACCCGGACAAGTTCGGCGGCGCGACGAGGGCGATCCTCGCCTACATCTCGTTGCCCTTCTCTGGCTACTCGCCGATCGACGAGCCCGCGACGCACTTCTATCAAATCCAAGGACCCGCAGCCGTAATTCCTGCATCGCTCTTCTGGCTCTTCGCGAACGCATTGTATTGGCTCTTCTGGCTGAACTTGATGCTCGGTGCGACGAACGCTCTGCCCGCGGTCCCGCTCGATGGGGGCTATCTCTTCAAGGACGGCATCGAAGGCCTCGTCTCCCGCTTGCGAAAAGGGATTCCCACGGAGCAGCGGGATCGCATCGTGCGGGGCGTGAGCTACACGTTTGCCTTCTTGATCCTCGGGCTCGTCCTCTGGCAGTTGATCGGGCCGAGAATCTGATCCTCACGGATGACTCGCTTCGGTCGCCACGAGTCCGAGGACGCCGCTGACGATTGCCAGGATGCCGCCGGTCGTGCTGACCGAGAGAATGAGCGCGACGATTCCGAGGATGATATTGATGATCCCGCCCGAGCTGTACTTGCCGCGGTAGATGAGGAGGCTCCCGACGAGGATTGCAATCCCGAGAAGGGCGGCGATTCCCGCATTCAACAGGCGGTTCAGGTCGACGGTCCCTCTCCCGACGTCGAGCGCGTTGACGAGGATGAGCAGCCCCGCGATGAGCCCAATGAGCATCGCGAGGAGGGCGAGGACACGCTTCTCCGTCATGGCGCGCGAGAAGGTGTGAGGCCCCTTCAGCCTTTCTCTAGACCCCCGACGGCCCAGATACCGGCTGGGTCTCCGGGAAATTCGTTGGCTCCCCACCACATTCGAAGTGCACGAAACACCTCCTTGAATCCCGTTTCGCGGACGAACTCCAGCAGAGCCCCGTTGGGGGACGGACCACTGAGTGCGACCGCCGAAGCACCCGCCGAATCGATGAGGGCCCGGCATAGGTCCTCCGAGACGCGGCCGGAACCCGGTTCAACGACCCACGGGCCAATTTCGCACGCGCCGCCGCTGGGATTTCCGACGATGAATCCACGCAGCCGGCCGCGATGCTCGGCCACCAAGAACGTCCCGGGGAATTCCTCCGCGAGCCGGGCGATGAGCTCTTGCCGGTTCGCGCCGAAGTACCGGGCATCCATTCGCGCCAGGCCACTGTGGTCCTCAGCTCGGATCGGGCGAATCCCGCGGACTGCATCCCCTGCCTTCGCAGAGCCGTGCCATCGGATGACCTCGTACTCTCGATGGAATCCGAGGCGTTCGTAGAACGGGATGACGTTGAGGTATGCGTTCAGCCGAACGGTGCGGACCCCGGTGGCCTTCAGGTGAGCCAGGGCGGCCTCCATCATCTCTTTCCCGACACCCTTCCCTCGCAACTCTGGAGCGACGATTACGGCGCCAAGAAACGCGAGGCCGTCATAGGTCGTCGTCGTGAGCACGCCGACGACGCGCCGCGCCCGCTCCGCCGCAAAGCAGCCGTCTGGAGAGAGTGCCAGGAGTCTCCGAAAGTCCTCGCGCGTGTACCCCCACGCCTCGAGGTCCGTCAGGGCAATGCCTGCGTCGATGTCCCGCTCTTCGAGCCTTCGGACCCGCGTGCCTTCCACAACCTCACCCGTTCCTCGAGCTCCTCCGGCTCGTCGCACTCATGGTACCCGTACGTGACGTAGCGCGTGTCCTTGCGCCGATGCTTGTACATGCACGGCCCGTATTCGTCGTCTTCTTGGCCGTACCACTTGTCGCAGTCTTTGCACACGTGACGGGAGGGCAGCTGGTTCTGAAGCGCTTGCGCGGACTCCAATCTAGCCGCCTCCGACTGGAGCTCGACCGCCGGCCGACGCGTTTAGACGGCGGCGCCAACGAAGCCAAGGAGGCCCGCGGCGAGGACGAGGATCCCCGGGACCCCGAGGCCCGCGATGATCATGATCGCCCCGACCACCGCGCAGAGGAGCGCGGCCGCGTTCATCCGAAAGCGCGGGAACAGAAGGGCCTGCGAACGCCGGTAGATCCGACGACCCGCGATGATCGCGCCGATGCCGGTAATCGCGTGCAGGACCCGGACGAGCGTGGAGGCGCTCGACTCGACGGCGGCCCAAATCGCTAAGGCCCCGCCCGCGAGTGCGAGCAGGAGGGCCCCCAACCCCAGGGAACGCCGTATGCCGGCGGACCTTCCGAAGATGCGGGCAAACATGTCGCGATCCTAGTGGCGGGGGGTATTTCCAACTTGTGTCGTGGACCCGGAACAACGGGTTCACATGCCCCAAAAAGGGTCCTCCCTGCGTTTGATTGTGCAGAGCTCCTCGAGGGCTTCCATCTCGTCATGGGTCACGTCCGTTCGTCCCCGGAGCGCGCGGGCATCCTCCTCCGGGAGGTCCACGTACAAGACATCGCCGCCGTTGATTTGCCGGCCGATCGTGATCCCATCCACCGAGATCGCGACCTCTTGCCCCTGATTCGCCCCATCGAGGCTCTTCTCTCCGCTCCGAATCGCCTTGATCCGGCCGAGCGGCCGACCATCCGCGCGCATGACCGATTCCCCCGATCGGATGCGACCCGCCAGGACGCGCACGCCAAAGATCGCGGGCTTCGAGGTCCGGAAGACGTGCTCCCCCAGGAAGAGGAGCTTCGCGGGGTACGCGATCTCCTTCCGACCGGCCTCGGCGAGCGCTCGCTTCCGCTCGTCGCGCCACGCTTGGTAATCTTCGATGAGGCGGTAGATGACATCGTTCTCGAGCAGCTTCAGGTCGGGATGCTCCCGGAGGGCGGTCTTTGCGTCCGGGAGGATCTCCAGGTTGAACGCGAGGATCGCACGGTTCAACGGATTCTTCGCGGTCGCCCCATCGGTCACGTCCCGTCGCGAGACCGGTCCGAGCCGGGCGAACTTGATCGGGATCGAGGCCCCTTTGCATTCGTACGCGAGGCCCTCGAGGGATCCGATGGCGTCCGCCTTCACGAGGATCCCTTCGTCCTGGGTCTCGATGTGGACCTGGGACTCCTTCGCGACCTCCTCGATGACGGCGGCCAGGTCGCCCTTCACCGCGCGGATCGGGGCGCCCGCGACGGCCTTCTCCAGGCCGCTTCCCACGATCTTGACTCCCGACGCCGCGGATGCGCTCTTGACCGAATCGAACCGTTCTTGCGGGTCCCGGATCTCGTCCAAGGGTTTCGGCTTCAGCAGGGCCTTCACTTTCGTCGTCCCTGGCTTTCCCGCGGTCCCGAAGACGATCGTCTCGCCCTTCGAGAGCGTGCCCTCGTAGATAATTGCATCCAGCGTGATTCCGACGCCCTTTTCCTCCCTGACCTCGAGGATCGTGCCGACCGCAGGCCCCTCGGCGGTGGCCAGTTGCTGCCCCAGGAACCGCTGGGCCAGGCCGATCAAGGTCAGCAACAAGTCCGGGATGCCTTCGCCGAACTTCGCGCTGACCGGGATGACCGCCAGGTTCGTCGTGAAGTCCTCGATCCGGTCGTAGCGGTCCGCGGAGAATCCGTGCTCGAAGAGACGGCCGACGAGCTCGTACATGCGCCGGTCGAGTTCCTCGCGGGCGGAGTCGGGTTGGTCCTCGTACGAGCGGACGAACGGCTGGCCTTCGTGCTTCCGCCAGCCTGGCACCATGTCGATCTTGTTCGCCGCGACGACGAACGGCGTTTTGTAGCGCCGCAGGATGTTCAGGCTCTCGATCGTCTGCGGCCGGAATCCTTCGTTGACGTCGATCACGAGGACCGCGAGATCCGCGAGCGCTCCGCCGCGGGCCCGCAACGTCGAGAAGGCGACGTGGCCCGGCGTGTCGATGAAAAGGAGGCCAGGGATCCGGAACGATCGGCCCTTGACGAGGTCCCCGCACATCTCGAGAATCGCTGCGAGAGGGACCTCCGTCGCTCCGATGTGCTGGGTGATCCCGCCCGCCTCACGGCCGGCGACGCCGGTGCCGCGAATTCGGTCGAGTAGGGTCGTCTTGCCATGGTCCACGTGTCCCAGGACGGACACGATGGGCTGGCGAATGGAAGCCATCGACAGGGCGAAGAATTCGACGATATTAGGCTCTGTGCCTTTGCGATGATCGTCCTCGCGTCACCGAGCAAGGCACTCGACTCCGCTCGGCTCCTCCCGTGCGCCCGTCGGCAGCGCCGACAGGTCGTAGAGGGGACTCACCACATCATCGCGGAGGGCACCGGGCTGGAACCGTACAGCCCTTGCCAAAGCCTCGTTCGAGGCCAAGGCGGTCTTGAGGATGTTCATGCCTGCGTTGATCTGCCGGTCCATCTCCCAGTCGCACATCAGGCACACGAACACCTTGCCCACCCTATCTCGGCGCCGGGCGCCACACACCGGGCAGGTCTTACTCGTCCAGGCTGGATTGACCTTGATGACAGGAACGCCTTCGAGGGCGGCTTTGTATTCGATCTGACGGTGGATCAAACCTCGGGGCCAGGAAGCCAAACGTCGGTTCATCTTCCTCGACCGGCCTCCCGCGCCGCGTATCGTAAGGTTCTCCAACACTATTGCGGCCCGGCGCGCTTTCGCAAAACGTACGAGCATCTTCGAGACTCGATGGAGCCGCTGGCGAACGCGGTCCCGCTCCCTCACGCCGTCCCGTTCGAGGAGAGTCCGCTGGACCCGCCGGTCGCTCGGCTTCTTCCGTGCGATCCGCCGTCGTTTACTGAAGTGGATCGCCTGAACGCGGCGGACGCCGTCAAGTGGCACTGTCGCGGCCCGGCTGATACCTCCATCTACGACTATGCCGTCGAGTGAGTCCTCGTTTGTGTCGAGAGCGATCGCTGCGTTGGGATCGTATGGCTTGGGCGTTTCCTTCCGCACGACGAAGATGATCTTGCCCGGGACGACGGTCAAGGAGCCGAGACCCCACGACGGGTCCGAAAGGAAGGACCGATGCCATTCCGACATTGTCAGGCGGAGCTGAACCCCCTCCCTTCGGCGGATCGGAATGCGAAGGTCTCCAGTCTTCCGATCGAACTGGTACGATTGGTTCTCTGCTTTCAGCATCAACCGTCGCATGAATGGGGTCGTCGCGCGTTTCCCCTTCCGGATTCGACGTCGATATGACTTCAATGCGGCCAGGGCTACCTCGAATGCCGACGGGATGTACTGCTTGTGCACATCGTGCCGCGCGCTCAGGTCCCCGTAGGCGGCTCGGGAGAGACGGGCACGCGATCGATGGTTCCCTCTCAAGGCGATTCGAATCGATTCGTTGACGAGGAGGCGGAACTCTACCAGCAGCCAATCGAGACGACGATCATCCCACGTGATTGGAAAGACGAGCGCCCGATAGGCAAGCACGCCTCCTCTTGCGTTGAGAAAGGCGTTAGGCTATCGGGCGGAGTGGGATGAAACTGAAAATCCGACCTCAAGGAGGTTCCTATTGTCTGGGAGGGCCCTAACAGGAGTCTACTCCCGCAACCAGGCCTCGTCGACCCGGGTGTACGTGTGAATCTCGTCGGGTTTGAAGAACAGCGAGATCTCGCGTTTCGCGCTCTCCGCCGAGTCGGACCCATGAATCACATTGCGACCGATTGTGAGCGCGAGATCCCCGCGAATCGTGCCCGGTTCGGCCTCCGCGGAATTGGTCTTCCCCATCATCTTGCGGACGGCGGCGACCGCTCCGTCTCCCTCGAGGACGATCGCGACGACAGGCCCGGCGGCGATGTAACTCATGAGCGGTTCGAAGAAGGCTTTCCCCTTGTGCTCCGCATAGTACGTCTCCCCCAGGGAGCGACTCACGCGGGCGAGTTTCAACGCCGTCACCTTCAGACCGCGACGCTCGAATCGGGAGACGATTTCCCCAATGAGGCCGCGCTGCACCGCGTCCGGCTTCAGGAGGACGAAGGTGCGTTCGGCCACGGTCAGGCCCTCTTCTTCGCCTTCTTGGCGGTCGGCGCGGGTGCCTCCTCTTCCTCGGCCGGTTCGCGCTTACGACCCTTGACTTCCTGCCATCGCCCGTCGAGCCAGGACTTGAACGTGCGTCGCCCTTCCGGCGAATCTTTCCACGCGAGGAACTCCGCCTTGTCGATCCGCGTGACCGGTTTGGCGCCGTGCTTCTTCTTCGACCAGCCGACGATCGACGTGTGGAACGTGTTGCTCGCCACGAAGTCCGAATACTGCCGTTCGACGTCGCCGCGAGAAAGGTCCGGGCCCAGTCGCTTGTCGATCAGGTCGGAAAGATCGGACGGGATGTCTTTCCCTTTCGGAGTCTCGATGGCGACTTCGACCGCAAGGGCCTCGGGCGCCGGAGCCTCCGCGACCGCGACGGCCTCTTCAGCGGCCACGCGGCCGGCGGCCCGCCGGAACGCCTGGGTCCATGGAGTCCACCGCGGCACCCGCCCGAGCTTGAGCATGTTTGCCTGGCACTTGTGCGAGCAGAACAGGAAGACGGTCCCGTCTTTGCGGATGAACATCTTGCCCGTGCCGGGCTCGATCTCGTTGCCGCAGAACGAGCATGAGCGTCGGGTCGGCATCGTCTCACCGGACCGAGAGCTTGCGCGCCTCGCGGGCCGTCTCGCGCAGCATCAGGACGTCGCCGACTTGGATGCTGCCCTTCACGTTGCGCGTGATGATGCGTCCCTTGTCCCGGCCATCGAGGACGCGGACCTTGACCTGCACCGCTTCGCCCGTCATCCCGGTGCGGCCGACGACCTCGACGACCTCCGCGGGAATGCTGTCATCGTCCGCCATGTTCTCTCACTCGCGTGTCCGAGGAATCGTCACTTTTTCATCGCGCGGATTTTCGCGGCGACGTCATCGATGACCGGCTTTGCCTTGCCGGGGTCGAGGATCGCGATCGAGGCCGTCGCCTTGCCCAGGCCCACCGCGACGCCGAGTTCCTGCTTGCTCGGAACGTACGCATAGGGCACGCCTTTCTCCTCGCATAAGAGAGGCATGTGCGCGAGGATCTCTTCGGGCTGGACGTCCTCCGCCATCACGACGAACTGCGCCTCGCCGCGCTCGACGAGTTTCGTGACCTCGTTCGTCCCCTTGCGGACTTTCCCGCTCTCCTTCGCGAGCTCGATCGATTGATAGGTCTTGTCGACGAGCTCCTTCGGCATCTCGAATCGAACGTACATCGGCTTGGCCATCGTGGAGACCTCCTTCCGCCCCGCGGCCGCGGGACGTCATCAGTCATCGGCTCCCCGTCCTCGGAGAAGCGGCCGTCGAAGTGGAGCGAGTTATAAAAGGTTTGCGACCTTCGCAGCGCGACGCTTCGAATCAACGCCGAACGGTCGTGCAGCAAGGTTGAAATCGCGAGGCGGGGTTTAATCACACATGCCCACAGACCGGAAGTTCTGTCGCTTCGCCACGACGGACCGACCGCTGCAGACCCGAGAGATCCCGGAGGGCGGGATCTGTTTGTCCGCGTTCATCGTCCTGAGCCAGAGCGGCCATCGAGACCGCGTGCTCATGGGTCATCTCGATCCGTCCGCGGGGTGGGACCACATCGGGGCCCTGGATCCGGAACGGGCCGCGCTGAACAGCAAAGGATGGATGCTGCCTTCGTCGCACTTGTTGCTGGGTGAGTCGCCGCAGGCCGCCGCGGACCGCATCCTCAAGGAGCAACTCGGCCTCCCGAGTCATCCGCTGAACGGCCCCCTCGTCTTCTCCGAGGTGTACGGCCCGAAGAATCACTGGGATCTCGAATTCGTCTTCCTGGGGGAACGGAACCAGATCGGACAGCATCCGGCCTGGGCCGAGCTCGCGTTCGTCGACACGAACGAAACGCCGCGAGAGGAAATCTCGCGGTACCACGACGACATCCTCGCGCATGTGGGCCGTTGGAATCCAACCGGATAAGGACTCGCGGAGTCCTCGCGAGCCGCGGGAAATCGGGTGTGCCGACTAGTGTTCGTCGTCGCGATGGGCGGGCGGTGGTCCGCCTCGTGCCAGTTGTTCCCGAACCATGCGATTCGCGATCTCGAGGAACTTGTCCTCGGTTCCCGGAGGGATTGTCGCGCCGGCCGCCGCGTGATGACCGCCTCCCTGGCCGCCGACGGCTAGGCTGGCGGCTTGCATGATGGCCGCGAGATCGAGTCCGCGGGCCACAAGCTCGCGCGTCGTTCGCGCGGAGACCTTGATGCCATCGTCCGCTTGGGCGAACGCAATGATCGGGAGGTCCTTCGTCGCGCCACCCCGGTTGAGGGCCATGCTCGCGGCGATCCCGACCACGGTGTCGCGGATTCGGTCCGCGGCATGGAAGTACTGGAGCGCTTCCATCTGCGTGATGCCGGCCTCCTTGATCGCCTCCATCGAGTCCATCAGGTACTCCCGGTGGCCGCGGAGGAGCCGGAGGGCCTGTGCGAGATACTCGTCCCGATCGCCGCGGCACACGCGGTACCCGACCTCCGGTTGGTCGTACCGTCCGCAGGCGTTCATCAGGGTCCCGAACTCCTTTGCATCGCGCGTCGGACTGCCGGCGGGTTCGCGCGGCAAGGTGTACGTTTCCCCCGCGAGTCGCTCGACCTCCTTGATTCCGCACCCGCGTTCCAGCATGTGCGAGACGAGCGCGGAGACGACGCGCTGCTTCTCGCCTCGCTCGAGGTCCGACCAGCTCCGCCAGTGGTCCTCGATCTTCAGGTCGACTCCCTGCTCGAGGAGGAACGCGATGCATGCTTCCTCGTTCCCGCTGAGGCGGGGGATCCATGGGTCCGTCGCGTACTGGAGCAACTTGTACGCGGGCCGGGTCTCTCGTCCGAAGAGACGGAGATCGATCTGGGCCTCGAGGACGCCGGCCGCGATCCCATCGGCGAGGATCGTGCGGTTGTAGCCGGAGAGCCGTCGGAACTCCTGATCCTGGACGTCGCCCACCGCGCCGACGACCGCGATCGAGGCAAGGTCGACGTTCTTCGGGGAAAGCGCTCTCGCGACCGCGTACGCGCATCCCGCGCCGCTCGCGACGTCGGAGCCTTCGCCCTCGAGATGCGGATTCAACATCAAGACCCGATCCTGGGATTCCGTGAAGCGAACGAGATCGCTCCGCAAGGCCTTCGGGACCTCCCTTTCGGTGGGGACATGGTGGTCCGTGATGACTGCATCGAGACCATGCAACGCGTGCAGCATCCCGGCTCCCAGGTCGATGAACCAGACGAGAGGCGTCCCTTTTCGTTTTAGTTCCGTGAGCACGGCTTCGTCGAGCTTCTTGACGAAGGCCACCTCGTGCGAGATGCCCGCCCGATCGAGGGCCTCCGAGGCAATCGCTCCGCCCGTGATGCCGTCCGTGTCGATGTGCGTGACGATCCGGACGAAGGGCGCGGGGCGCAGACGCTCTGCGATCTCCTGAGCGACGGCCTCCATCGCCCCAGCCACCGGGAGTCAAACGCATGAATCTTTGGGAAGGAGCCGCGCACGCGCTGGTCCGCAATTCCAAGAAGAACGGATATCGGAGGACGACCTTGGCGGCGACGTGCTTCACGTCACGGCGACGGGTCTCATTGCTCGCGACGGTCGGGTCCTGCTGGGCAAGCGGACGAGCACCGTTCGATTCGCGGGCATGTGGGACGCCTTCGGAGGACATCTGGTCCCCTGCGAGGAGCCCTCGGCCGCTCTGAATCGCGAGCTTCGGGAGGAGTTGGGCATTACGGTGCTCCAGCCCCGGTTCCTCGGGATTTACGAGGACATCGATCCGACGTCCAAAGATCTCTTCCGTCACTATCTCTTCTTCATCACCCGGTGGAGCGGAGATCCGAAAATCGCGAACGAAGAGCACTCGGAGGTCCGTTGGTTCACCCCCGAGGAAGCGGAACAACTGAATCTCGCGCCGAGCCTGAAGGACGCCATTCGGCGCGCCCTCCCAAAGAAACCTTAATCGCGACGCATGTGTTCAATCGAGACGAGCCTATGGTCGACGAAATGCAGATCAAGAAAATCCTGAGCGACATCCGGACGATTGCGGTCGTCGGTTGCTCCAAGGATCCCGCGAAGGACGCGCACCGCGTCCCGAAGTACATGCAGATGAATGGCTACCGGATCATCCCCGTGAATCCGACCGCGACCGAGATCCTCGGTGAGAAGGCCTACCCGTCCCTCGATGCCGTGCCGATTCCGTTCGATGCCGTCGACATCTTCCGTCCATCCGCGGACGTGCCGCCGATCGTGGACCAGGCCGTCAAGACCCCCGCAAAGGTCATCTGGATGCAACTCGGGATTCGCAACGAGGACGCCGCGCGGAAGGCCCAGGCCGCGGGCAAGATCGCGATTCAGGACCGCTGCATGATGCGCGATCACGCGCGGTTATTCGGCAAGACGATCCTCGAATGACGAGGCCGCGAACACGAGCGCGACGCTCGGTCCGCCGGCACGTCTCGCCGCAGAGATGAGCGCCTCGATCTCTCCGAGGACGGTCACCGCCGCTGGAGGTGCCTTGAACTTCGCGGTGGTCACGGCATCGTACCAGGGACGGAGTCGGGCTTCCGGTACGATCCCAACGCGGAACGGATTGGAGACGCCCCGCTCGAGCTTGACGTTCGGGTTGATTCCCGAGAACGCCTGCACCGGGACCTCGATCCAGTTGGATCCCTCCTGAGGGAACAGTTCCGGGGAGACCCCTGTCGGAAGGGCTTCCTCCGCCGCCCGGATCGACCGGCTCCCGTCGAAGTTCTCCCAGACGCGGCCGAGGCGAGCGCCTGCCGAGACGACGGTATGATCGAGCCATGCGAGGTCGTGGATCCGCCGAATCGACGCCCGCCGGGTCCACAAGACTTTCGCCAGGAGATAGTACGACTCGCGGAGCGCCTTCGCTTCCGCGGACTTCGGACCCCCGGCGTGCTGCGCCTTCTCGAGCGCCGAGGCGACGAGAGGTTGCGACGAGAGCAACGACTGAAAGTCGACGACCCGGAGGAGCGCTCGCCATCCCACGGCACCGCCACGGGTCTCGGCAAGAAAAGGGTGTCGGCGGCGAGCGCTCAGTGGAGGACGACGGACTTGACGCCGTCCACCTGCTTGATCTGCGGGAGGAGTCGCTCGGGCACGGGCGCCTCCGTGACGATGAATCCGTGCGGGTCATCCACGATTTCCGGATCGTCCATGATCACCTGACGGATCGAGATCCCGGCTTGTGCGATGATCGCCGCGACGCCGGCCAGGATGCCCGGCTTCGAGGCGTTCGTCGGGACGATCTCGATGGCGCCCCAGTTCATCAGCGGGGCGATTTCGCGCAGGTGGCAGACCGGCCGAAGGGCATCGAAGAACGACCGCAGCTCGTCGTTCTTGTCGATCGTGTCGACGGTCGCGGTCACGACGCGCCGGTCGACGCCGGCGGCCCGCGCCATCGCGGTGTCCGAGAGCTTGATCTCGGCGGCGTAGACGCTCCCCTCATGGACGCGCAGGCCGTACATGACCATGAGCTGCGCGACCTTCTCCTGCGCCGGGAATCCCTTGAAGTAGTGACGAAATCGCGCCCACATGTTTTCGGCCAATGTACGGAAGGGTGCGCTATGGGTTAATGTTTTCGTCATCAAATGTAATATCATGTACGTTGACGAACAGAATCGTTATATATTGTCCAAATAATCCTCGATTGGGATCGGTGAGACCGATGCAGGCGATTCGAACGGAACCGACGAAGGCGAGCGACGTGAAAATCCTCCTCGATGTGGAGGACCTGCCGCGGGCGTGGTACAACATTCTCCCGGACCTCCCCGCGCCCTTCCCGCCGTACCTCCACCCGGGGACGAAGGAGCCGGTGCCGCCGCAAGCGTTCGAGCCGCTCTTCCCGAAGGAGCTCATCCGCCAGGAGATGAGTCCGAACCGGGCCGAGCCGATTCCCGACGAGCTCCGGGAGGCGTACTTCCGCCTGGGCCGGCCGACGCCACTGTATCGAGCGAAACGGCTCGAGGCGTTCCTCAAGACCCCGGCCCGAATCTACTACAAGCGGGAGGATCTCTCGCCGGTCGGCTCGCACAAGCCCAACACGGCGTTCGCCCAAGCCTACTTCGCGGCCCGGGAAGGGGTCGAGGCCTTGGCCACGGAGACCGGCGCGGGTCAATGGGGATCCGCCCTCGCGCTCGCGACGAACTACTTCGGACTGAAGGCGAAGGTGTTCATGGTGCGCGTTTCGTACGACCAGAAACCGTACCGCAAGTACGTGATGAACCTGTACGGAGCCGACGTCATCCCGAGTCCCAGTGATCAGACGAACGTCGGCAAGAAGTTCCTCGCCCAAGACCCGGACCATCCGGGGTCCCTCGGGATCGCGATTTCCGAGGCGATCGAGGCCGCGGTCACCGGGAAGAACACGAAGTACTCGCTGGGCAGCGTCCTGAACCACGTCCTGATGCACCAGACGATCATCGGCCTCGAGGTGCAAAAGCAGTTCGAGCAGGCGGACATCACGCCCGACTTCATGGTCGGCAGCGTCGGCGGCGGCTCGAACTTCGCCGGCTTCACGTATCCGATGATCGGCGAGCGAATCCACGGCAACGTCGACACGCGGTTCGTCGCGGTCGAGCCCGAGTCCGTCCCTTCGATGACGCAAGGCCGCTACGAATACGACTTCGGCGACACGGGGGAGATGACGCCGCTCGTGAAGATGCACACCCTGGGCCATACCTTCGTCCCGCCGCGGATCCATGCGGGCGGGCTGCGGTACCACGGGACCGCCGCGACCCTTAGCGTCTTGCTGGACTCCGGATTGGTCGAGCCGCGCGCGGTGGACCAGCTCGGGACGTTCCAGGCGGGCGAGATCTTCGCGAAGACCGAAGGGCTGATCCCTGCCCCGGAGACGTGCCATGCGATTCGCGGCGCGATCGACCTCGCCCTCGAAGCGAAGGAGCGGCACGAGGAAACCGTCATCGCGTTCAACTACAGCGGCCACGGCTTGCTGGACCTCGAAGGCTATCGCCAGTTCATGGAGGGCAACCTGAAGAACAACGGAAAGTGAGAGGGCATCGCAAGCCGCCTGGCGCCATCTTCTCCTCTTTTCCGGATGCGGAACTTCGACGAGGGTGCCAGGCCCCAATCCCCTCGAGTCAAAGACATGAGCCGATAATGCCATCCGCTGCCGTGGACGTCGGCGTGGATGTTGGCGGGACCTTCACCGACTTCGTCGGGTTTCGTGGCCGTGAGGTCGTAACCGCAAAGTTGCCGAGCACGCCCAATTCTGAGGTGGCTGTCATCGAAGGGATGCGCGACCTGGGCGCGGCGGGAATGGCCCATGGCACCACGGTGGCCACGAATGCGATCTTGGAGCGGAGAGGGGCCCGCACCGCATTCGTGACGACCGCCGGTTTCGAACATCTCTTGCTCATCGGCCGTCAGAATCGGCCTTCCCTCTACGACCTCCGGATCGCCCGGCCTTCGCCCGCCGTTCCGAGAGAGCGATGCTTTGGCCTCGCGGAACGGGTGGACGCGCATGGACGAATCCTCCGCGCGCCGACGAAGCGCGACTTGGAGGCGCTCGCCCGAAAAGTTCGCTCGAGTGGGGCCGAGTCGGTTGCCGTCTCCCTCCTCTTCTCGTTCCTGCGGCCCGATCACGAGCGACTGGTTGCGAGAGCGCTGGTCGGTCTGCCCGTTTCCGCGAGCCACGAGGTGCTCGCCGAGTTTCGCGAATTCGAGCGATCGTCGACTACGGTCCTCGATGCATACGTGAAGCCCCTCGTCGTCCGGTATCTTCAATCCCTCGAGAAGGCCGTCCGCGGGGACTTCTACGTGATGAAATCCTCCGGCGGCGTGGTCTCCCATCGAGCCATCATACACCGACCGGTCGACATGATCCTGAGCGGACCGGCAGGCGGAGTCGCCGCGGCGGTCGCGGTGGCCCGGGCGACCGGCCAAGGAAACCTCCTCACGTTCGACATGGGCGGCACGAGCGCGGACTTCTCGACCATCGTTCGCGCTGCGGCGAGTTGGACGACCGAGGCCATGATCGACTCGTTCCCGCTCGCCCTTCCCGTCATTGACATCGAATCGGTGGGTGCGGGCGGCGGGAGCGTCGCCTGGATCGACGCCGGCCGGGCCCTGCGGGTCGGACCGCAGAGCGCGGGCGCGACACCGGGTCCGATGGCCTACGGAAAAGGGGGCACGTCGGTGACGGTCTCGGACGCGGATTTGGCCGGAGG
Source organism: Thermoplasmata archaeon (assembly GCA_035299725.1). Lineage (GTDB taxonomy): Archaea > Thermoplasmatota > Thermoplasmata > RBG-16-68-12 > RBG-16-68-12 > RBG-16-68-12. The sequence continues at coordinate 17,655 of DATGWB010000091.1, read as the reverse complement.
CTCGCTGGGACCGAATCTGCTCGGAGGCCGTCTTCCGCTGCAGGAAGATCTCGCGGCGAGTGGGATTGCGGGTCTCGCGGACGAGTTACATCTCTCCTCCGACGAAACGATCCTCGGCGTGCAACGCGTCGTCCGCGCCACCATGGCGAAGGCGATGCGCATCATCTTAGCCCGGCGCGGCCTCGACCCGCGGGACTTTGCGCTCCTCGCGTTTGGCGGGGCGGGTCCGATGCACGCGGCGGCTCTGGCGCGAGAACTCCGAATTCCTCGTGTCTTGGTGCCTTTCCTACCGGGAGCCTTTTCTGCCTACGGCATCCTGATCTCGCCGATCCAGCTGGAATATAGCCGGACCGTCGTCCGCCCGTTGGACCGGGCCGGGCACACCATCGAGGAAACGATTACCACATTCCGGTCTCGAGCCGTCCGGGCGCTCCGGCAAGATCACCACGATTCCCGCCATGTGGTGGTCCAGGCGAGCGTAGACCTGCGGTATCGTGGACAGAGCTACGAGATCAATGTCCCCGTTCGCGGCGACCTCGCTCGCGCATTCCGGAGAGAGCACCGCCGGCGGTACGGATATGCCTCGCGGGAAGACCGGATCGAACTCGTCACTGTTCGCCTGACGGTTCGGGTGCCGCGCCGCGTCATCTTTCCGGTGTCGCGCACGTCGGTGTCGCCGAGAGTTGCCCGTCGGCGGGTCCTGTTCGATGACGGATGGTTGGAGGTCCCCGTGTTCGACCGCGAGTCGATCCCCGTCGGGTTCGAGCGGGAGGGTCCCGCGATCTTGGCGGAGGACCACGCGACGACCGTGGTGCCGCCGGGCGCGACATTCCGCATTCGGCCAAGGGGCCTCATTGAGATCGAGGTCACTCCATGAATCCGGCCGATCTCGAGATCCTGCAGACCGCGTTGTCGTTCATCCCAGAGGAGATGGGCGTCGCGCTTCGCCGGACCGCGTACTCCCCGAACATCAAGGAACGAATGGATGCGAGCTGTGCGCTCTTCGACGCCGAGGGACGAATCGTCGCCCAGGCGGAGCACATACCGGTCCACCTCGGTTCGATGCCCGTCGCGGTGGACGCCGCGATGCGAGATTTCCCCGGAACCCTCCGAGAGGGCGACCAGATCATCCTGAACGATCCCTATCGGGGCGGCACGCATCTGCCCGATGTCACGCTCATCCGACCGGTGTTCGTGCGCCAGGTGATCGCCGGATTCGCGGTGAACCGGGCGCATCATGCCGATATCGGCGGAAAGGTGGCGGGCTCGATGCCAGCGACCGCAATGCGCCTCGAAGACGAGGGCCTGGTTTTGGAGCCGCAGAAGTTCATGGACCGCGGACGCGAGCGACGGGCGGTTGTCGAGCGATTCCGTCGGGAGACCTTGAATCCCTCGGAGAGACTGGGCGACCTCCGGGCGCAGATCGCGGCGAATGAATTGGGAAGTCGGCGCCTCGTCGAACTCGCGGAACGAATCGGGGTCACGAGTCTCCATACCTCGATCGAGGAGCTCCTCGACTACGGGGAGCGGCGGGTGCGCGCGGCGGTTGGCGAGCTGCCTCGCGGGACCTGGGCTGCCGAGGACTTCATGGAAGGCGCCTCGCCGCAGGAGCCCGATCGAATCCGAATCCATGCGGAGATCACGATCGGCGGATCCGGCATCGCGGTGGACTTCGAGGGGACCGATCGCCAGGTCGCCGGGAATCTAAATGCTCCATTCGCCGTGACGCTGAGCGCCGCATCGTACGTGATGCGATGCCTGACGGACCCGGACGCGCCGCGAAATGCGGGATCGCTCCGCCCCCTGCGGGTCTTAGCAAGGGAAGGGAGCCTGGTGAGGCCCCGCCCTCCCGCTGCCGTGGCCGCGGGGAACGTCGAGACCTCGCAACGAATCGTGGACGTCCTGTTCCTCGCGCTCTCGGAGCCGCTCGCCGAAATCGTCCCGGCCCAAAGCCAAGGCACGATGAACAACCTGACGATCGGAGGATCGGATCCTCGGCCGTTCTCGTACTACGAGACGATCGCGGGTGGCGAAGGCGCGCTGCCGTACCGCTCCGGGATGGCGGGCGTTCATACGCACATGACGAACACACGCAACACGCCGGTCGAAGCCCTCGAGTTCGCCTACCCGCTGCGCATCGAGGAGTACCGGCTCATCCCCGGGACCGGCGGCCGAGGCCAGTATTCCGGAGGCGACGGCATTCGGCGATCGGTTCGATTCCTCGCGCGTAGGGGCACCGCGTCGATCCTGTCGGAGCGTCGTCGCCTCCGGCCGAAAGGTCTCGAAGGCGGAGACGACGGCCGCCCCGGGAGGAACCTGCTCGTGCGGAGCGGACGGCGTCAGCGGTTGCCGGCGAAGGTCACGCTCGAACTGCGGCGCGGCGACCTGCTCGTGATCGACACGCCCGGAGGCGGAGGATGGGGACCGCCCGAACCCCCACGCCGTTGAGTGTAGCCTACGTGCACCGGAGACGTTCACCCGAATGTCGGCAAGTTCCCGTCGTGACCCCGCTCGGTTTCGTCGCGGGCTTCCTCATCCTGACGATCCTCGGCCTCCTGGCGGGCGCGCTGACGGGATTGTCGCCCGGACTTCACGTCAACAATGTGGCGGCCCTCGTCCTGGCAACCCAAGCCGCCTGGACGAGCTTCGTTGCGACCCTGGTCCCGGACCTCGCGTCCGAGCCGGAGGCGATGGGCCTCTTGCTGTCCTGTTTCCTCCTTGCGACCGCGGGGAGCCACGCGGTCTTCGACTTCATCCCGGCCGTGTTCCTCGGGGCACCGACGGAAGACACGGCCCTGGCCACCCTTCCCGGGCACCGCCTCCTCCTGGTGGGCCAAGGGGCGAAGGCCGTCGCCCTCGCGGCCCGGGGCGCCTTGCTGGGGACCGCGTTCGCGGTCGTCGCGCTGGTCCCGCTGCGGTTCCTCCTCGCCGATCCCGTCCGCCTTGCGGACCACTTCCGGCCGTGGACTCCGGCGTTCCTGGTGTTCGTCTTGGCGGCCGTCCTCGCCTCTGAATTGCGCGGGCGGAAACGCGTCCGGCGGTTGGCTCGGGCGATATGGGTCCAGGGACTGGCCGCCGGCCTCGGGATCGCGGTCCTCCGCGGGCCGAGTCTCGTCGCTCCGGACACGGTCCTCTTCCCGCTCTTCTCCGGTCTCTTCGGCATTCCGAGTCTGCTCCTCGGGTTGCGGGCTCGGCCCGGTTCGATTCCATACCAACGGGTGGAACCGCTCCGAGCCCTGTCGCGGGAGGATGCGCGAAGCGCCCTGCGCGGCACGATCGCGGGGGCGAGCGTATCGTGGCTCCCCGGCCTGAGCGGTGGGGCCGCGGCGACCCTTGCATCGGTCGGCACCCGAAAGAACGTCGGGCCGAGTCAGTTCATGGTCGTCTTGGGCGCAGTCTCGACGTCCACCGCACTCCTGAGCGTCGCGGTCCTATTCATGATCCACCGGGCCCGAAGCGGGGCCGCCGCGGCAGTCCGCGGACTGAGCGGAGATCTCCCGCCGTGGCCGTCCGCGTGGGCGACGCCGCCGTCCCTGCTCCTCCTCGTCACATCCGCGGTCCTGGCAACGGCGATGGCCGCACCGCTGGCCGCCCACCTCGGCCGCGGGGTAGCGCGTCGCTGGTCGAGTTCGAATCCGAGACGGATCGCCGCGTTGTCCCTTCTCGCGATCCTGATCCTGCTCGCGATCGCCATCGGTCCGGTCGGCATCGGGTTGGCCGGCCTCGCAGCGATTGTCGGCCTCGTGCCGATCGCGCTCCGGGTTCGTCGGGTGCACTTGATGGCGGCGCTCTTGGTCCCAGTCCTCTTGACGTATCTCGGTCTCGCGGGCTGAGGAAAGGGTAAGACCTCCCGGCCGTATCGTGAGCCGGCGTGGCCTCTGGACGGGTCCCTTCTTACGGGTCCTCGTGGTTCTCGCGCGTGCCGTACGGCGTCGAGTACTTGTGCGTCTCCCGGATCCGTTCGATGCCGTCGATTTCTTTGATGTACTCGGCGACGACGGCCGGGACGAGGGATTCCCAGTCGCCGCCTTTCAGCATTCGCTGGCGCACGACGGTCCCGGAGAGCCGCTCGCGGTCCACGAGGGGAGGCGACTGTACCTTGAGGCCGTGTTCCCGGAACAAGCGCACGACCAGATCCGAGTTCGTGTAGACGATGTCAAAGCGCGGCACGAGCGAGGTCACGTGGCTCACCCAGACGCTGTGGACGTGGGTGTCCGGGATCGGAACAATGTGATAGTTGTGAATCCCCTCCGCGTCGAGGGCCCGCTTGATTATCTCGTATCGCTCGCCGGCGGTGAACGGATTCTCCCCTGTGTGGCTGTACTGGGCCGATCCGATCCCGACGATGATCTCGTTGTTCGACTCGAGGATGCGCTTGACGGTCGCGAGGTGACCGCGATGGAACGGCTGGAACCGGCCGATGAAGAATGCGCGCCCGCTCACTCGTCGTCCTCTCCGAGGAAGTGGTCGATGTACGGGCACTCGATCGTCAAGAACTTGCGGCAATGGACGCACCGGCCATCATCCTCGGCCGGGGACAAGGTCGGGTTGAATTCGTAGCAGGGCATCGGTTCGGAGAACTCGGAGGGCTCCATCGGACGATCCTCCGGTCTCTCCGGGATCTCAGTGCGGCAAGGCCGCGCCCGGCTTCTCCGGCGTGATCTTCGGGACCAACGCCACGAGCTTGCTGATGAGCCCGGATTTCTTGGGACCGACGAGCGCCTGCTCGAGGACCTCGCTCAGAGTGTCCACGGGGACGATCTCGATCTTCCCCTGGTAGCGGTCCTCCAACAGGACATCTTTCAAGTTTGCGCGGGGAATGACGACCTTCTGGATCCCCAGTTCCGCCGCGGCCTCGATCTTCGCCGTCACACCGCCAACCGGGAGGACCTGTCCGCGGACGCTCAACGAGCCCGTCATCGCGACGCTTTGGTTGACCGGCACCTCCTCGAGGGCGCTGATGACGGCCGTCGCGACCGAGATGGATGCACTGTCGCCCTCCGTGCCTTCGCGGGACCCGACGAACTGGACATGAATGTCGTGGTTCGAGATGTCCTCGCCCGTGTACTTCTTGATCAGAGCCGAGACGTTCTCGACCGCCTCTTTCGCGATTTCACCCAGGCGACCCGTGGCGATGATGCGCCCGCCCTGCTTCGCCTGAGCCGGCGTCACCTCGGCGGCGATGGGCAGGACGATTCCGCTGAACTCCGCGATCGAGTTGTCGCCGACTAGGACGGCAAGGCCGTTGACCATGCCGACGATTGCGCCTTCCGTGATGAATGTCTGATACTCCTTGCCGCGCTCGATCATGCGGTCCGCGACCTGCTGTTCGAGGGAGCGCGCGATCCGCTTCGCGTTCAGGACATGCTTGGCGGTGACGAGGGGCGTCGACTCTTCTTGGGCGATGTCGCCGGCGACGCGGATGAGTCCGCCGAGTTCGCGGAGCCGGAGGGTCAACTGACCTCGGCGGCCTGCTCTCCGCTGCGCTTCCCGGAGGATCTCGAGCACCGCGGTCCGGTCGAAGTGCGGAATCTTGCGGTCTTTCGCGACCTCTTGGGCCACGAACCGCACGAGCTTGAGTCGGTTCTCTTCCGAATCCGGCATCGTGCTTTTCATGTAAATCTCATAGCCGTACCCGCGGATCCGCGAGCGCAATGCCGGGTGCATCCCCTGGACCGCGTCAAGGTTGCCCGCGGCGACAAGGATGAAATCGCATGGGACGGCTTCCGTCTTCACCATCGCTCCCGAGGACCGCTCGCTCTGACCGACGATCGAGAACTTCTTCTCCTGCATCGCGGTCAAGAGGCTCTGCTGGCTCTCCATGCGGAGCACGTTGATCTCGTCGACGAACAGGACGCCTTTGTGGGCCTTGTGAATCGCGCCGGATTCAACCCGCTCATGCGCCGGCGTCTCGAGCCCGCCACTCTGGAACGGGTCGTGCTTCACGTCCCCGAGGAGCGCGCCCGCGTGGCTGCCCGTCGCATCGATGAACGGCGGCATCTCGTCGGGCGTGTGGCTCACGAGGAGCTTGGGGACCATCAGGTTCTCTTGGCGGTGCCCGGTGTATCGCGTCGCGATGTAGATGATCGCCGCCACGAGGATCCCGAACAGGATGATGTTCGGCGCGTCGGGCCGGAACTGCGGCGTCGCGGATCCCCACTGATACGAGAGGATGACGCTCAGGCCGATGATGAAGAAGACGATCGTCATGACCATGGAGGCCTTCTGCTCCCGCCGTTGCATCGCCTCCGCTTTCTGCGCGTTGACGATCTCGCGTCCTTTTCCGGCGGGCACGACGCGGATCTTGGGCTCGTTCGGATCTTCGGGATTGTGGTAGACGATGATGTCTTGGAGGTCGTCGCGCGGCAGCATTTCCGTCATCGAGCGGGCCAGCATCGACTTGCCCGTGCCCGGATCGCCGATGAGCATCACATGCCGCTTCTGCTCGGACGCCTTCCGGATCACCTCGACGGCTCGCTCCTGACCGATGACTTGGTCGACGAGCCGCTCGGGGATCTTCACCTCCGCCGTGGACCGGAAATCGACCTTGTTAATCCACGAATCCACAGGGGGGAGTTCTTCAGGCTCTCCCACCGTCTCCACCATCTTCTGACCGGGCCCTCGCGTGGGTCACGTTCGAATACACGAGCCTTCTACTTAAACACTTTGACCTCGAAAATCCGAATGAGATTGCGCGGCTTCGACTTCCTCCACATGTGAATCATCGATCTTCGCCGAAAAATTCGTCGCGATGCGATGCACTCGAAGCGTCGAGTGAGTGCGAATGGCAATCGAACGTCACGCCGCGCGCTTCGCAATCATCTGAGCGAGCTTCGCGAACGCGATCTCCACATTCTCGCCGGTCTTCGCGGAGGTGAACAAGAAAGGCGCATCATGCGATTCCGCGGCGCTCTGCACGTCCGCCTTTGTGACCGTCATCTGGTTCTTCAGGTCCGCTTTGTTTGCAAGGAATTCCATTGGGATGTTCCCCGTGACTTTGACGACCGCCGCGACCCAATCCTCAAGTTCGTCGAGCGTCTCTTTTCGGGTGGCATCGCAGACGGCGAGGACGCCCTGGGCTCCGTGGAAATAGGCCTCTTTCAACAGCTCGCGAAATCCTTTCTCGCCCATGATGTCCCAGATCGTCATGTCGACGTCCATGCCGCCGTTCGGGCCGTCGACCTTGATCTCTTTCTTCGAGACCTTCGCCCCGAGGGTGGAGATGTATCGGTCGTCGAATTGGTCCTGAATGAACCTGCGGATCAGGCACGTCTTGCCGACCGCGCCCTCCCCGACGAGGCAGACCTTGACTTTCATTTTTTGGCGGTCCATCAGAATCCCTGGAGCCGATGCGTCGCTCGCACACGTCTCAGGTTATAAAGGCGTTGCCCATCGGTTATCTATCGAGATAATGGCGGGGCTTCGGAGCGCCAACGGCTCGACTGACGTCACTCGTTTCCGCGGTTCCCGATCGCATCCGCGAGCGCGCGAAACGCCTCGGCCACTCCGGCCCCGGTCTTCGCGGACGCGAGGAACTGCGGGGCGCTGTGGATCGAACCCATCCGGGCGAGCTCTTCCTGGCTCACGACGAGGCGCTCGGTCAGGTCCATCTTGTTCCCGAGGAACACCATCGGGACGTTGCCGACCTGCTTGCGGATCATCTGGACCCAGTTGTTGAGATCGTAAAAGGTATCCTTGCGCGTGAGGTCGCAGACCGCGATCACGCCCTGGGAGCCCTCGAAGTACGCGTCGCGGAGCAGGGCCCGGAACCCTTTCTCGCCCATGATGTCCCACACCATGATGTCGAGGGTCGCGGGGGCGCCCTTCCACATGACGTCGATCGACCTCTTCGTGACCTTCGTACCGACGGTGGCGATGTATCGGTCCTCGAACTGGTCCTGCACGAACCGCTTGATGAGCGAGGTCTTGCCGACCGCGACATCCCCGACGAGGCAGACCTTGGCCTTGAGATGCTTCTGGCCAGCCATCGTGGACGTCGCCATCATGGGCCACCCATCGAGCGGGGTCTTATGTACCGTGCAGACGCGAGTATCGCCCCTGATAAATTAGGCTGGGCGCCGTTATTCGCCGGCGAGTTTAGCTCCCGCCTACACTGTTCCGGGAGGGTGCCCGCGATCCGCATCGGGTCGTCGAGGATCTCGGGGCGCTCGAGCGCCTTCCCGATCTCCAAGCCGCGCCGTGGGGCCCGGCCGCCCCTGGAGGATGCCGTCGTCCGCTCCTTCTCGAGGGCGGGGTCGTGGAAGTAGCAGAACGACGAGCCCTCCATGGCTGGGGCTCCGCAGGGCCGCCCATCCTTCGTTTCCGCGCACTTCGGCGTGGGAGCTCACCATCCTCCACGCGTGAATCGCGCCAGCGGGCCGGAAAGGCCCCAAAAGCGCATCGTGGGGCCGGGCCGCGGGATGATCGTGGAAGAGGGCGGAGATGCGGCTGTGGGCACGCCACGAGCTATTGTTAGTACAAAGGCCCGCGTCCGCCTCCAGGGAGATGGCGACATTATGACTAACATATAGCCCGCTGCTTCTCAATGGCTGGCTGCCCTACTTAGACATTGCTCCGGGCGCAGGGAGGGACGGGGCCGGCTCTCCATGCACGACTTACTCGCAGCATGGGGCCGCGTTATCTGGGAGGATAAGCGCAGGCTCGGACCGCAAGCGGTTCACAGTAGTTCAGGAAATCGACGGTCGTATTCTTCCCAGACCGATCGGAAGATCCGGTTCCACACATCCTGATTTGCACGACTAAACAGCGGCTCTTGCGACGATCGAACCGTTTCCAAAGCCTTTTCGACAAGAGGGTCCGTTGGCCATCGTTCACGGAGGAGCTCGAGTTGTTTCATTTCCCACCGTACTCGCTGGTCTGGTTCAAAGTCTCCCAGCGGATGGTGGAGAATCTGCAGCCAACGAGCGACGCGGTCATCAGGACTCAGTCCGGCCATCAGGGCAAGAAACTCCTCTTCGGCTTCGAGTTCGCCTGCATGAGCTGCCTCGAGATAACCAACTAGGACCCGCCCGGGAGTGGTGCCAAACCTTCGAAGGTAAAGGCGAACCGCGGGATAGACCGTTAGTGTGTAGTCTGACTGGCCGGCCCTCGCCTGCCTCCGAAGTTCCACAAGGAATGCCTTGAACTCTCCTTGGTTCGCCCTCTCTGCAAACCGGGAAAGTTCGTGACGATATCGCTCGTGCGCTCCGTCATCATTTGGAGCGTGCCACCCTGTTGCCAGTTCAAGCACTCCTTCCCTATTCATCGCCCGGCCTCAGCCCTAGAGGTCCACGTGGCCGAGGGCAACATGGACAGGTTGCGTCACCCTCGGCCCGGCGTCGGACAGTCACGCGTACATCCCCGCGTGGTACGTGCTCGCGGACGTCTGGGCCGCGGTACGCACGTCTTGGAATGCCTGTCCGAGGACGAGCTGACACCGAATCGCCGTGACTACCAGCTCTTGGATTCCATCCGCGACTCGTTGCACGGTCTCGGGCCGCTCGTTCTGGATGACGATCTTCTGCTCGAGACTGATCCTGCGCACTTCAGGAGGCTTTTTTGTCTCATCGAGTTGGAGGAGAAAACCCGAACGGCCCTCAGCCATCTCTCGTTTTAGGATTGCGAAAAGGGTTTGCTGGATTTCCGGCGGCTCCTTCGCGAGGAGTGCCGCGTCTTTTGGATCGACATCCATCGGATAGACAATGAGAGTGTAGCCTGCTTGCTCAATCGCAAACAAATTGTGCGTCCCGTGATGAAGGGCGAGGATTGGGATCTTTTTGCCCTTCTCGTCTTCGGCCTCGGCCCTCTCCGGCTTAAGCTCGAGTTTCTTGGCGATTCGTTTCAGATTTTCAAACAACGGCTCACCGGAGCCGCGGGACCTGCTCGAAGAAGCCCACGCGGTCCTTCTCATAGAGCCTGAGCATCTCTGTTAGCCGTTCGACGTCGATGTGGGTTACGTTCGTCCCCGGCAGCTTTAGGAAGCCGGTTGTCTCGGTGACCGAGGTCATGGCATCATCCGATGACCCCTCGGGGCTATTTCTACGTTGCGGCCTGGCTACGCCAGGGGGAAGGCTGCCCCCAGAGGGGCGCGGACCCTCGGACGGATAACGGCGACCAGCCGCCCTGATTGCCCCTGATAATTCTTATTCTTCAGGGAGCACTTTTCGCGCGTACCGTTCCTTCGCGACCCGCTCGGCCAGGGACTGGAATGCGTTCTCGACGTTGACGCCGGCCTTCGCCGATGTGAAGTGGAACGGACTGTCGTAGGCGCGGGCGGCCTGGACCATGTCGTCCTCGCTGATTTGGATCTGGTCCTTCAAGTCGATCTTGTTGCCGAGGAACTCGATCGGAATCTTGCCGGTCACGCTGTAGACGCCCTCGATCCAGTCGTCGAGGTCCTCCAGGGTCTTCTTCCGCGTGACGTCGCAGACCGCGAGGATCCCGCGGGCGCCGTAGAAGTACGCTTCCTTGAGCAGCTCGCGGAAGCCCTTCTGGCCCATGATGTCCCAGATCGTCATGTCGATCTTGAGCTCGCCCGAGCCGTCCGGGGACGAGGACGTGAGTTCCTTCTTCGAGACCTTCGTGCCTAGCGTCTGAATGTACTTGTCGTCGAAGTTCTCAAGCACGAATCGGCGGATGAGAGAGGTCTTGCCAACCGCGGCCTCGCCAACGAGGCAAACTTTCACTTTCATCCGCTTGACTTCCATGAAGAACCGCCCAGCACCGTGGCATAGCCTGCGAAGCCCGCTTAAAAGTTATGGGAGTGTTATCACCGACGATACATCGGACTCGTGCACGAGGCGATGCGTCTTCGTCCGCCTGGCATGGGCGAAGGGTTTTGTATTTTCGACGTCATGTCGTCGACGAAGGCGCGACGATGTGTGACGAATACTACGACGCGCGCATGAAAGCGTTCTGGCGGGCGCTCGCGGAAGAGGACGAACGAACGATCGACGAGAAAGAAGACGAACCGATCGTGCAACCGCTCGTCCTCGAGATCGCCGAGCCGCACAAAGCGAAACCGAAAACGCTCGCCCGCTAGTCGGTTCGAGCTTGACGCCCGCGAACGAATTCCCCACGAGGCGCAGCCTCCTGCTCCAAAGAATTATATACGGCCCCTCCATAGGGACGGCCCAACGCGTCGACCAGACGCTCCCGGGCAATCCCTTCGTGGATCCCGGAAATGCGGGCCCGATTCTTCTGGCCTCGCAGGCAGCGTCACGGTGTCGCGACCGAACGCCCGCGGCTCATCGTACGCGAGGAGAGACCACTCTCCGCGGAGGAGTGGCGCATGCCGAAGGAACACCGACCGAGACACGGATCGATGGGCTTTTCGCCCCGCAAGCGGAGCGAGAGCCCGATTCCGCATTTCTCGAGCTGGCCCGACATCGACGGCGGCACGCCCCGGCTCCAAGGGTTCGCAGGATACAAAGCGGGCATGACCCACGCGATTGTGGTCGACTACCGGCCGACCTCGACGACCTCGGGCCAAGAGGTCCAGGTCCCCGTGACGATCGTCGAGGTGCCGCCGATGCGGGTCGCCGCGGTCCGATTGTATCGGCGGGTGCCGGAGGGACTCAAGACTGCCGCGGAGGTGTGGGCGGCCCAACTCGAGAAGGAGCTTCGCCGCGTCTTCCCGATTCCCAAGGATTACGACGCCGAGCAGGCCTGGTCAAAGGTCGACGCGACCGCCATCGACGAGGTCCGGGTCATCACATACACGCAACCGTCGCTCGTCACCGGCGTCCCGAAGAAGAAGCCGGACCTGATGGAAAATCGGGTCGGCGGCGGATCGATTGAGGACCGGATCAAGTACGCACGCGGACTCCTGGGGAAGGAGATTCCCGTCACCGAATTTTGCCGCGAGGGTTCGATGGTCGACGTCGCGGCGATCACGAAGGGAAAGGGCTGGAAGGGCCACCACACGCGCTGGGGCACACGCCTGCTGAGTCACAAGAACTCGAAGCACCGACGGAACATCGGCACGCTCGGAAATTTCCAGCCGGGCTATGTGCGACCGACGGTGCCGCAAGGCGGCCAGTTCGGCTACCATCAACGGACGGAGTACAACAAGCGGATTCTGAAAATCGGAGACAAAGCGGACGAGGTCACGCCGGAAGGGGGCTTCCTCCACTACGGGAATCTGAGGAACCCGTTCGTCCTGCTGCACGGATCGATCCCAGGGCCCACGAAGCGCCTCATTCGATTCCGCGATGCGGCTCGTGGCGGATACGTGAAACTCGAGAAATCCCCGGATCTCACGTACATCTCCCGCGAATCGAAGCAAGGGGTGTGACGCCGTGGCGGATTCGGATGAGAAGAAGGGCGCTTCGAAATCCGCGGAAGCCGAGCCCGCACCCAGACGGCGCCTACGGTCTCCGAAGGCCGCGAAACCAACGAAGGCCTCGAAGGCGCCGAAGGCCACCAAAGAGAAGGAGAAGAAACGAGAGGCGCCGGAGGTCAAGCCGGGTCAAGTTCACGTCTACTCGCTCGATGGCGACATCGTCAAGACAGTCGAACTCCCGACGGTCTTCCGGTCCGATGTCCGCCTGGATCTAATTCGACGCGCGGTGACCGCATTTCAGGCGAACCGCCGACAACCGTACGGACCCTCGCCGATGGCGGGCATGCATCACTCCGTCCGCTGGTCGGGGAAGGGACAAGGCGTGTCGCGGGTCCCGCGTCTCCGGGGCACGATGACCGGAGCCCAGGCGCCCGGCACGGTCGGCGGCCGCCGAGCGCATCCCCCTCGCCCGGATAAGGTGTGGGTCAAGAAGGTCAACGAACAGGAACGGCGGCTGGCCCGCAACGCCGCGATCGCGGCCGTGAAGGATCCTCGGATGGTCGCGTCGCGCGGTCACCGGTTCCCGGAGGACATCACGCTCCCCGTCGTGATCGAGGACGGGATCGAGACGCTCACCCCGGATAGCGGCGCGACCCGCGAGGGCCTGAAGATCCTCAATCATCTCGGACTCCTACCCGACGTGGAGCGCGCGAAAGACGGACGACACATCCGCGCCGGTCGCGGGAAGATGCGCGGGCGGCGGTACCGCCAGCCTCGGAGCCTCCTCGTGGTCGTGAAAGAGGCCGGAAACGTCCGACGGCTCCTGGGAAATCTCCCCGGCGTCGAAGTGGTCAACCCCGCAGCCTTGAACGCGGAGGTCCTCGCACCCGGAGGCGCTCCCGGACGACTCACGGTGTTCAGTGAAGGGGCGCTCGAGGTCCTCAGGAGTTGGCCGTCATGAAGCCCCACGAGATCCTCATCCATCCGTACGTCACAGAGAAGACGCTCAACATGCTGCAGGGCACGCCGGCCCAGAACCTGAAGGACGGCAATCGCCTCGAATTCCTCGTCCGGCGAGAGGCGACGCGGACCGAGGTCAAGAAGGCGTTCGAGGAGCTCTTCGAAGTCAAGGTCGCCAAAGTCAACACGTTCGTCCGGAAGGACGGCAAGCATGCGATCATCAAGCTCAAGGCGGGCTTCTCCGCGGAGGAGATCGGCATGCGGATCGGGGTGTTCTGATGGGAAAGAATCTTCGTTCCCAGAGACGCGGTCGCGGCACCTCGCCGACCTACCGGTCCCCGAGCCACCGTCATCCGGGCCTCGTCACCTATCCGCACCTCCGCGGTGCCGGCGTCGTGACGGACATCTTCCAGGCGCCCGGTCACACGGCGCCCCTCGCGCGCGTTCGATTCGACGGCCAAGAGGTCCTCATGATCGCGTGCGACGGACTCTCGATCGGCCAGCCGGTGACCCACGGCATGCCGAACGTGGACCGCGGGAACACGTTGCCCCTCCGCGAGATTCCGGAAGGCACGCTGGTCTACAACATCGAAGCGATGCCCGGGGACGGCGGGAAGTTCGTGCGCGCCGCCGGGACGCAGGCCGTCGTCGTCAGCCAGGGCGAACGCACGGTCGTGCAGCTCCCCTCGGGACAGTTCCACACGTTCCATCCGGATTGCCGGGCGACGATCGGCGCGGTCGCGGGAGCGGGCCGCGGAGACAAGCCCTTCACGAAGGCGGGCAAGAAATACTTCTCGTACCGCTCGTTCAGCAAGGCCGTCTTCAACGTCCGCGGTGTCGCGATGAACCCCGTGGACCACCCGCACGGGGGCGGGTCCCATCAGCACGTCGGGAAGCCGTCGACCGTCGGATATGACGCTCCTCCGGGCCGGAAGGTCGGCCGGATGTCCCCGAAGCCGAAGCGGCTGAAGGCGAAACGACGGAGGTCCTGACGATGGCGAGGAAGCAGATGGGTGGGCTGGCCAAGGCTGCGCGACGGAAGCTGCGAAAGCGCGCGGGCCTGGTCGAGACCCGGCGCAAGAAGGAGTTCACGTACCGTGGGTACACGCTCGATGAGATGAAGGCGATGACCCTCGAAGAAATCATCGAGCTGTTGCCCGCCCGACCGCGGCGGTCGTTCATGCGCGGCATCGACGAGGAACGCTTCACGTTCGTCGAGAAGGTCCGCGCGAACGGGACCGAGGAGGCCGTGCGCACGCACTGTCGCGACGTCCCGATCCTCCCGGACTTCGTCGGCAAGAAGGTCGCGGTGCACAACGGGAAGGAGTTCGTGACGGTCGAGATCAAGGCGGAGATGATCGGTCATTACATCGGCGAGTTCGCGATGACGCGCAAGCCGGTCACACACAGCGGACCGGGCGTCGGGGCGACGCGATCGTCCAAGTTCATGCCGCTGAAGTGAGGGTTCGAATGACGAAGTTCGGGTACACGGTCGAATACAAGATCGAGACGATGGCCCGAGCCTACGGCCGGGAGCTGCCGCTCGCCTGGAAGAAGTCCGTGGAGCTCGCCCGCCAGCTCCGCGGGAAGACCGTCGACCAGGCGCGCGAATACCTCGAGAAGGTGATCGCTCTCAAGCAGCCCGTCCCGATGAAGAAGTACAATCGTTGGGTCGCGCACAAGTCTGGCACCGGCCCAGCGCGCTATCCGGTGAAGGCGGCGAAAGCGTTCCTCACGATTCTTGAGAGCGCGGTCGCGAACGCGGAGTTCACCGGGAAGGAGGATCCCGACGCCATGGTCATCAGCGTGATCAACGCCCACAAGGGCGCGACGACGAAAGGCTTTCGTCCGCGGGCGTACGGGCGAAGCGGTCCGTGGAACCAGGACACCGTGAACCTCGAGATCGTCCTCGAAGAGGTGGCGTGAGATGCCGGCCGAAGCGAAGGTCAACCGGAAGGACAAGCGGATCATCGTCGAGAACGTGCGCCGCGTGCTCTTGAAGGAATACCTGATGAACGAGACGCGCCGCGCCGGCTTCGGCGGCCTCGATATCCAGCGCACGCCGATGGGGACACGGGTCACGCTCCTGGCCGAGCGCCCGGGCCTGGTGATCGGCCGGAAGGGCGGCGCGATCAAGGCCCTCACGGAAGCGGTCGAACAACGGTTCCGCTTCGACAACCCGCAGATCGAAGTGCAGGAGGTGGCCAGCCCCGCGCTGAACGCCCAGATCATGGCCGAGAAGCTGGCGAACGCACTCGAGCGCGGCTGGCACTTCCGACGCGCGGGTCACTCGACCGTTCGGCGGATCATGGAGGCCGGGGCGAAAGGGTGCCTCGTCGTGATCGCGGGCAAGCTTACCGGCCAGCGGCATCGGAGGGAGAAGTTCAAGGCGGGCCACATCAAGTACTGCGGAGAGCCGCGGAACCTCTGGATGGACCTCGGGTTCGCGTCCGCGAAGTTGAAGCCCGGGATCATCGGCGTCACGGTCGAAATCATGGATCCTCGGGCGAAGCTGCCCGACGAGGTGGAGATCAAGAAGCCGACGGCCGAATACCTCGCCGCCGCGGCGGCCGCGGCACTCGAACCGATTCGGGCACCGGAACCAATCGTCGAGGTTGCGGCCGTGGCCGGACCCGGTGAGGACGAGTCCGTCGAAGAGCCGGAACCGCTCATCGTCCCGGAGGAGCCGGATCCGGCGAAGAAGGTCAAGAAGAGCAAGGTCGCAACGAAGCGGCTGAAGAAGGTCGCCAAACAGGTGAGCGAACTCGGCGTCGACGCCGACGTGGGGACGAAAGGAGGCGACGAGCCGTAATGGCGTTGCTCCGGACGAAGGAGATCCGCGCGATGGACGCGGAGACGATCGCGAAGAAGCTCACGGAGCTTCGGGACGAGCTCATGCACGAACGCGGCGTCGCCGCCATGGGTGGCGCGCCGCCGAACCCGGGCAAGATCCGGGCGCTCCGCAAGAACATCGCCCGCATCCTGACGATCATGCGTGAGGAAGAACTGGCGGGAGGCGCGGGGGCTCCGGCAAAAGCCGCGGCCGCGAAGCCTGCGCCGGCGGGAGATAAGACGTGATGGCGAACCTCCGCAAGCACGAGCTCATCGGCCTTCGAGTGGAGGTCGTCGACGCGTCCGACCCGAGCCAGGAGCATGTCCGCGGGCGCGTCGTCGATGAGACTCGCAACATGCTTGTGGTCGACGTCCAAGGGGAAGAAAAACGGATCCCGAAGCATGGGAGCCGATTCCGTTTCGACGTCCCCGGCGGATTCGAAGTCGACGGAGACGAGATCCGGTTTCGCCCGGAAGACCGCGTGAAGAAGGCCCGGTGAAACGAGATGGCAGAAAAGAAAGCGCAGAAGAAGCCGGTCACCCCCGCCGCAGCCGCCAAGCCCGTCGGCTCCCCCGCGCGAGACGTCGGGATCGACGTCCCCGTCCCGACCACGCCATGCACGGATGCGAAGTGTCCGTTCCACGGCCGACTGTCGGTCCGGGGACAGACGCTCGAAGGCGTCGTCGTGTCGACCAAGATGCAGAACACGGTCGTGATTGAGCGCCAGTATCTCCGGTTCATCCGGAAGTACCAGCGCTACGAGAAGCGGACGCACCGCACGAACGTCCACGCGCCGCCATGCCTCGGACTCCAGGTCGGTCATCGCGTCCTCGCGATGGAGTGCCGGCCGCTTGGAAAGACGGTTCACTTCGTCGCGATCCACAACCAGGGGGTCGCCGGATGAAGGGACTTCCCGGACGGCAGACGCGCGGCCTGCCGAAAGGCGCGCGCCTCGAGTGTATCGACAACACCGGCGCGAAAATCGTCGAGATCATCGAGGTCATGAAATACCGCGGGGTCCGCAATCGGATCTCCAGCGCGGGGATCGCGGACCTGCTCGTCGTCACGGTCAAGAAAGGGACGCCGGAGACGCGCAAACAGGTGATGAACGCGGTCGTCGTCCGCCAGCGCCGACCGTTTCGTCGGCCGGACGGCATGATGGTCCAGTTCGAGGACAACGCATGCGTGATTGTGACCCCGGAAGGCGAGGTGAAAGGTTCGGACATCAAAGGCCCCGTCGCTCGGGAGGCCGCCGAACGATGGCCGCGGGTCGCCGCGACCGCGAGCATGATCGTGTGAGGAACTGCCGATGACGAGTACGCAACCCCGGACCCAGCGGAAGAGGGCGGCGAACGCGCCGCTCCATAGGAAGCGGATCATGGCATCGTCCCATCTCGCGCCGGAAGTCCACGACAAGTCGAAGGCGCACCTCCCGCGGGCCCTGCCGGTCCGGAAGGGCGACACGGTGCGCATCATGCGGGGCGGCTTCCGCGGGAAAGAGGGGAAGGTCGTCTCGGTGGATCGCGTCCATGGCACGGTCGTCATCGAAGGCATCACGATCGAGAAGGTCGACGAGAAG
>DATGWB010000090.1:0-3832 GCA_035299725.1 Thermoplasmata archaeon | reverse complement strand
GGACCGCCATACTGGAACGCATCGCCTTTCGCCCGGAGTTTCTCGATTCCTTTGTAGGTCGGGATGGCCTTCGCGATCTCCTTGCGGATTGCCGGGGCGTCCTCGAAGTGGATCAGATGCGCCGAGTCGGGGAGTGCTCGCTCGGCGAGGTCCATGAAGATCTCCCACTCCGCTCGGCTCTCCCGGATCCGACGACCTGGGATCTCCGGAGAGAAGTAGATCCGACGTTCCGTCGACGTCTCCGTGCCCCCGCCGCGCTGCTCGTACCGGGTCTGGGCGGGAAACAACAAGACCGTCTCGGCCGGATCGACGAGCATCTGACTCGTGAGGACGAGATCCTGGTGGATCCGCAGCGGGATTCGTTCGAGGGCGGCGCGCACGTAGTCCGGCTCCGGGAGCGTCTCGAGGAAGTTGCCGCCCGCGAGGTAGAGGACGTCGAGACGGCGTTCGTGGGCCGCGTCGACCATCCCGACCGCGGTCATGCCGGCCATCGTCGGGGGTCGGAAGCCCCACAACTTCGCGAAGCGATCCGCGCTCTCGTCGTCGACCGGGAAGCCGAGGCCGTACGCCGCGGGTTGGGCCCCCATCTCGGAGCCCCCCTGGACGCCGCTGTGGCCCCGGATCGGCATCAGGCCGCACTTCTCTCGGCCGACGATCCCGCGCACCAGTCCGAGGTTCACGATCGCCTTGACATTGTCCACGCCGAACCGATGGTGGGT
Organism: Thermoplasmata archaeon; assembly: GCA_035299725.1. GTDB lineage: Archaea > Thermoplasmatota > Thermoplasmata > RBG-16-68-12 > RBG-16-68-12 > RBG-16-68-12. Next base: position 3,113 of record DATGWB010000090.1, on the reverse strand, counting down.
GATGCCCATGCTCCAGACGAAGATCGCGGTCTTGGCCTCGTGGTACATCCGAGCGAAGTCGAACATCCGATCCTTCGAGACGCCGGCCTGTCGCTCGAGCTCCTCCCAGGTTTGCGACAAGACTTCCACGCGGACCGGATAGAAGCCCGTCGTGTGCTTCTCGATGAAGTCCTCGTCGACCCAGCGGTTTTCGATCAGATGCCGGAGCACGCCGTTGATGAATGCGATGTCGCCGCCCGTGTGGATCGTGAAGAACTCGTCCGCGAAGCGCGTGCCGAACAGCGCGCTTCGGGGTACGGAGGGCACCCAGTAGCGTTCGAGCCCCGGTTCCCGCATCGGATTTACGACCGCGACCTTCGTGCCCTGGTCCTTCGCGTAATAGAGGTATTTCATCGTCACCGGCTGGTTGTTCGGGACGTCGGACCCGAAGAAGACGATCAGGTCGCTCCCGATCCAGTCCGAGTACGAGCAGGTGGAGGCCGCGACGCCGATGGTTTCCTTGAGAGCGGTCGTGCTCGGCGAATGACACGGCCGGCTCGAGTTGTCGATGTGGTTCGTGCCGAGGAACCGCGCCACTTTGTTGGCCATGTAATACGATTCGTTCGTCATCCCGCGGGACGTGATGAAGAACGCGAGCCGGTCCGGGCTCGTCGCCCGGATCTGTCGCGCCGCAAATTGGAGCGCGTCGTCCCACGAGATCCGTCGGAACCCTGGGTCCCCTCGATGGCGGATCATCGGGTAGGGGAGCCGGCCGAGTTCCCGAAGCTCCTTCGAGGACTTCGACCGCAACGCTTTCACGTCCACGAGACGCCGGATGCGGAGGCGTCCCATTGTGTTCAGCGGGAGGAGATCGAGTCGGACGGTGCAGAGATGGATCCCTTCCATCGTAAAGTCGCGGAGGCCCGTGGTCCCGAGGGCACAACCGTCGCAGACGCCATCGCGGAGAATGCGCCACGTGAAGATCGGCCGGCGCTTGTTGTTCCAGGCGGAACGGAAGACTTCGCGGTAGTTATGGGGCTTCGTGAAGCCGAGTCCGAATGGGACCGCGCTCACGCGCCGGACGCCTTTCCGCCGCACGCGGGAGGCCACGTCCCGAGGATGCGTCGACGGCTTATCTTTTTGTCTCCGTCCTGCGGGAATCTCGCGAGCGGTCGATCCCACCCGGACCTTCGTCGCGGAATCCGCCCTTTGGATCGCAATGAAAAGGGTTCTCTCGTCTCCGGTGAAGCGTTAAATAGCCTGCTCATGCTCCGCGCACACGGAAGTCGAGACGTGCAGGAGACCCGTGGAATGGGCGACGCGTCCGGTGGTTCGGTCGAGGTGTATGTGCCCTATCCGCTCCGGGGACTCACGAACGGAATCGGAACGGTCGAACTCCACGCGGCCGACTTGGCACAGGCGATCGCCGAGTTGAATCGTCGATTCCCCGGGCTCGGGTATCGGATCCTGGACGACCAGGGACGACTCCGGCGATTCGTGAATGCGTTCGTCAATGATGAGCCCGTGTCGCATCTCAGTCCCAATGACGTCCCGCTGCGCGCCGGCGACGTCGTGACGATCCTTCCCTCGGTAGCTGGTGGTTGAACGGCGGCGGTCAAGAAAGGCGATACGTTGGTGCTCGTCGGCACTCGAAAAGGCTTGTTCCTCTTCCATTCGCGGGATCGGAAGCGGTGGTCGTCGCGGGGTCCGTACTTCGAAGGCGACACGATCCGTCACGCGATTTTGGATCCGGACGACGGGAAGACCGTGTTCGCGGGGGTGACGAGCGAGCACTGGGGTCCCGTCGTGGCTCGGAGCACGGACTTTGGCGGAAAGTGGACCATCCCGAAGGAAGGCCCGCGGTTCTCGAAGGAATCGGGGATCAGTGTGACGAAACTGTGGCAACTCCAAAAAGGGCCCGAGGACGACCTGTACGTTGGCGTCGAACCGGCGGGACTGTTCCGGAGCGAGGACGATGGCGCCACGTGGTCGTCCGACGACGGGTTGAACTACCGCGCCGGCCGCGACAAGTGGGAAGCTGGGGGCGGCGGTCTGTGCCTTCACACAATCCTCCCGTACCCCGGCGATTCCAAGCGCATGCTGGTCGGCATCTCGGCCGCGGGGATCTTCGCGACGAAGGACGCGGGCGATACCTGGTCGATGTACGATGCCGGAATTCGGTGGTACGGGAAGCAGAAGGTCTACGACCGGGAGGATCTCAGCACCTGCGTCCACAAGATGGTCCGGGACCCCCAGGACCCCGCCATCGTGTACCAGCAGAACCACGCCGGCATGTACCGGCGCACGAGGGGAGACCCCGCGTGGAAGATCATTGAGAATGGCTTGCCTATTTCCAAGAGCACGGGCGGCGCCTTCGGGTTCCCGATTGCGGCGCATCCCCACGATCGCGCGACCGCGTATGCAGTGCCTTTGGTGGGCGACTACAACCGCGTGACGCCGGGCGGGGCGATGGCCGTGACCCGGACGACGGATGGCGGCAAGCATTGGACCAAGATGACGAAGGGGCTTCCACAGCGGGATGCTTGGTTCACCGTCCTGCGAGAGGGACTTCGCACGGATTCGAATGATCCAGCGGGAGTATACGTCGGCACGACGACGGGCCAGGTGTACAACTCTCGCGACGACGGCAATTCATGGCAGCTGATGGCCGACCACCTGCCGCAGGTCCAGAGTGTCGAAGCCAGTATCGTCGGCGGTCGGTGACCCGCTCCGTCGACGGCTCTTTTGAACGCGACGGCGATTCCGGGATCCGTGGACACGGCGCTGATTCTCGCGGGCGGGTCGTCCCGGCGTTTCGGTCGGCCCAAGGCCTTGGAGGTCGTCGCGGGGACGACCATCGTGGAGAGGGTGGTCGAAGCCGTCGCTCCCTTCGCCGACGAAGTCGTCGTCTCGATTGCCGAGGCACCGCTGGCCGAAACCTTGCGGCGTTTGCTTCCGACTGCGGCGTTCGTGATCGATCGTCGGAGGGGGAAGGGCCAGATCGAGGGATTCATCCGGGGAATCGAGGTGGCTCGCGGCGAACGGCTTCTGGTCGCGCCCTGTGACGCACCGCTCCTTCAGCCCGAATTGTACCGTCTCCTCCTCGCATCCCTCGGCGCGCACGACGCCGCCGT
>DATGWB010000089.1:0-11970 GCA_035299725.1 Thermoplasmata archaeon | reverse complement strand
CAAGAGACCGAACCGCCAAGCTCGCGAGGTAATGAGATTTCTTCTGAGAGAGGTCGCGACGGTCCGGGGCCATGGCCATCAATTCATTCAGCATCGGCCAGAATTGCTCGAGGTCCCCTCGCTTGAACACCGGGTCAATCGCCTTGACCCGGGCGACGAACCTCTCGCGGACCTCGTCCGACATACTCCTGGAACTGCTTCCCACGATTTCCCGGTTTGGTCCGGGCCGCACGGGGGCCTACGCTTTCGGAATTTCTTTGCCCGGGTCCAGGAACGGTTTCTTCACGACGGTCGCATTTCGCCGGCCGTCCGGGTGGTCGACTGTGAGTTCCGTACCCAGCTCCGCGTGGACGATCGGCAGCATCGCGTAACCGATGTTCGCCTTTAATCGAGGCGAGTGAATCGCGGATGTGACCCGGCCCACCGGTCTGCCTCCGGCCGACACGGTCCATTTCGTCATGTTGAACTCGATCGGCCTGCCATCGATTTCCACCCCGACGAGCTTCCACTTCGGGCCCTCGTCCTTGATCCGCTGGAGGGCCGCTTTGCCGATGAAGTCGCCTGGCTTGTCGAGGTCCACCGTCCAGCCGAGTCCGACCTCGTACGGATTGTTTTCAATCATCATATCCGCGCCGTAGTTCAGGATGCCCGCCTCGATCCGGCGAATGTCGGAAGGGCCGGTGGGCCGCAGGTTGTACTTCTTCCCGGCTCGGATGACGGCGTCCCAGAGCTGCCCGCCGCGGGAGGCGTCGAGCAGGTACAGTTCGTAACCGACCTCCCCCGTCCAACCCGTGCGGGTGACGAGGAGAGGAATCCCGTCGAGGTCGGTCCTCGTGAAGAAGTAGTACGGGAGGTTCGTGACCTTGCCCCCGAAGAGGTCCGACATCAGCTCCTTGGACTTTGGACCCTGCACCTGGAGCGGCGAGGCATCCGGCTCACGGATCGTCACCTTCATGCCGGCGTGCCGAGCGACGCCTTTCGCCCACAGGAGGATGTCGCTGTCCGCGAGGGCGATCCAGAATCGGTTCTCTTCGAGACGCAGGAGGACCGGATCGTTCAGGATGCCGCCGTCCTCGTCCGTGATCAGGACGTACTTCCCCTGGCCGACCCGGCACTTCGACATGTCGCGCGGGGTGAGCAACTGCATGAACGCGAAACCGTCGGGCCCGTTGATCTCGACGTTGCGTTCGACGGCGACGTCCCACAAGGCGACGTGCTTGAGCAAGTGCCAATATTCGTTCACGGGATCGTCGTAGTAGCTGGGCAGGAAGGTGTGGTTGTACACCGTGTACGCGCGGCATCCCGCTTCGAGCGTCTTGTCGAAGAACGGGGACCTGCGGAGACGCGCCCCGCGCTGGATGAGCGCCATGTCGTACGGCCTTTTTCTCGAGGGAGACCGCTTCGGTGCCGTCGTCTTCCGGGCGCGCTTCTTCGCGGCCATGAACGTCTCAGATCCTTTGTGCCCTCGGGAGGCGCGCGGCAATCGCGGATGCCTGCATAAAGGATTCCGTCGCGGCGGTCCGGCAACCGGTGATGAGGCTCAGCCGGAGCGGACCCACGCCTCGAGTTTCGCCTCGAAGATGGTCTTCGGCGGCCAACCGATTGAGCTCGCGAATGCGTTGAAGTCCCGGAGGCTCTTCCCGTGTTTCAGGGCGTCCTGCTGCAGCTCCCGGATCCGCTCGCCGATGATTGCATACGTCGAGGCGTAGCCCGGTCCGATGATCTGATGCGCCGGAAACAGCTGGTAGTAGACCGTCGCCCGTTCCAGGCCCGTCGTCCGGTGAGCCCATTCGACGAAGTGGACCAAGTCCTGCTTCCCTGAATTGATCCGCGCGTCGCCGACAACCCGCAAGAACCGGACGATCCTCCAGAGCGCCGCGAGGAACTCGTACTCGCGCGAGACTCGCCCGATGCCTCCCCAGCGCTCCAGGGCGGTCGCAAAGGCATCCTCGTCCGATCCGGAGAGCTTGCCGGCCGCAATCTCCTGGAGGACCGGGAGGAACTCGAGTTCCCGCTGGAACGCGATGCCTTCGGAGACGCAGACGAACGTCGAGGCGATGAGGCTCAGGAGTTCTGGTGAGGCGGCGAACTCGTTCGCGGAATTCGAGCCGTGCACGCAATGGCCGTACTCCTCGTGGACGAGGAGGTTGAGCAGCTCGCCGGGGCACGGTCGCGCGGCGCTCCGCTCGTCCGTCGTCGCCAAGAAGATTTCCCGCGAGTGGTCCGTGAGGGTGTCGAGGCCATACGCCGCGCCGGACGGCGTCGAGTTCGCCAGGTACGGCGGGGTCTCGATGATTTCCGTCGAGTAGTGGGGGTTGATGGCCACGACATGTCGGTCCGCGACGCGTTGCGCGGGCTCCCGGACCTCGTGGAGGAACGGGAGGATCTGGTCCGGGCGCAGGCCTCGTTTCTCCTTGAGCGCCTTCGTCACGGCCTCGGCGGTCGGCTCGCATCGGAGTTCGGCCGCCATACGCTCCGCGAGCGCCTTGAAGTGCGGAAGCTCCCGACGCAACATTCGCAGCCCCGCGGACTCCACTTGGGCCGGCGTCTGAGTGTAGTCCCAGAGATCCCGGAGGGCGCGCGGATACGATCGGGACCGGCCGAGTCCACAGCCGGCCCGCTTGAACAACGAGTAAGTCTCCTCGAACGTTCCCGCGGGGGAGAACCCCGAAAGGTCGAACGCCTTCGCGTACCGCCGGTTCGCGGCGCCGAGCGCTTGGATGGCGGCCCGTGCATCCTTGTCGCGCAGTTCCCCTTCGACGACTTTCAGGATCTCATCGAGGCCGCTGCAGGCCAGCTGGACGAGCGCGCGCATGCCCGGAGCAGTCGGACCGCGCACCCGTTTCCGGGTCGCGTCGAGGGCCTTCCGGCCGTCGATGGCGAGGGTGCGCATGTGACCCGCCTTCACGCCCTCTTTGATCATGTAGCCGAAGAGGGACTCGAGCAACGTCTGCGGGAGGCGGGCAGGCTCTCGTAGCTCGAGGCTCGCGCGGTACGAGGCGAGGAGCTTCCGCTCGATCGCGTTCTGTGTCGATTTCTGGATCCGAAAGATCTTGGCGAGGACCGACTCCACCCTCGCTTGGGTCGGGATGAACAGGTGGCCCGCGCATTCGTCGAGGCCGAAAACGAACGCCTCGTCCGGCCGCAGCTCCTTCCAGAGCTCGAATACCGCCCGCTCGGTCTCGGTCCGGGGCGTCAGCATTCGGCGGTCGTGATTGCAGGCCGGCAATTAAGGATGCGCCCGAGACGGCACCTCGGTTCGCCGCGCGAGAACATGTGAGACGCTTAGTGCTCGTCCGCGCCCGCGATCGGAGCGGCGACGAGGGCCTCGGATGCGTCGGCCGGCGTGATCGGGTCGCCCACGCGGATCTCCCCTCCAACGAGGATTTGGGCACGAAGCCCTCCCCGATGAATCAACCCAGCGAGGACGCCTCTTCGCGTCAGGCCTTCGAGGTGGGAGCACGGCTCGCACAGACGGATGCCGCGGAGCCGAACGCTGCCCACGACGAACTCTCGGCCGACAAGATGGTTCAGGGGGGCTCCTCGCGTGACGACGTTCCGCCGCGCCTCGCCGGGCGCAATCGCAAGTTCGTTGTCGCGGGCCATCGCCTCGATCGCCTCGGATTCGATTAGCGTGATCTCCCGCCCCGGCCCGGGCCGGTCGGAGTACGTCCCGGACGCTCGGAAGTACCGGTCGCCCTCGAGGCCCTTCCCCGGAATCGCCCGCACGGCCTTCACGGACTTCATCGGTTCCTCCGCCTTCGGCGCGATGTGGATCGAGACGACCTCGCCGTGCCAAGGGGTCCCGCGGGCCATGAGGCCGCGAACGGCGCCGGAGACTTAACGGTTGCTTAACCGGGCGCCGCGAGGATTGCGTCGGCCTCGATCTCCACGAGGAGCTGCGGGTCGATGAGCCGGCTGACCTGGAGCAACGTGGCCGCGGGTCGGATCTTCTGGAAGAACTCGGCGTGCGCCCGACCGACCTTCTCCCAATCGTCGATGTTCCTCACGAACATGCGCGTCCGGATTACATCATCGAGTCGGGCACCGGCCTGGGCGAGGGCCGCCTCGATCTTGCGAAAGATGTGTACCGCCTGTCCGTATGCATCCCCGGGCGCGAGGACCTTTCCCCCCGCATCCGTCGCGGTGGTTCCGGCGACGGCCACGTAGTTGCCGATGCGGACCGCCCGCGAATATCCAACGATCGGCTCCCAGCGCCCACCCGATGCGACGTTCTTCCGCTCCATGGACCGCGGAATCGGTCGAGCGTCGAAAAGGGTTGTCCTCGTCACGACGCTTTCCGCGGCTTCAGGTCCGGCGAGACTGTCGGCAGCCGGGGCGGGACCGTGCGCTTCGGCTGCTCCAAGAAGTTCGACAATTCGTTCGCGGCGACTTCGGCGACCGAGGTCGCGTCCTCCCACGTGCCGAGTTGGCGCCAGCTCCGTTCCTCGAAAGCCCTCAGGGCTCGGGTCAGCTCCCCCCGGAGCGCGTCGTAGGCAGGCCCGTCGTAGACCGCCGCGACGATGACGAATTCCCCGCGGACGGCGACGATCCCGAGGCCTTCGTAACGCATCGCGGTGACCGCGTAACCGCGGGACAAGGGGACGCTCGTCTCGACGAAGTTCCCGACGACGGCCAGGAGGCCTTCGAGCTGCTCCGCCCCGATCGGCAGGTTCCGGCTCGAGGCGAGGGCCACGAGGGGCTCCCCACTGCGGTAGAACATGTAGATCGCGGTGACGCGTTCCTGAATGGCGGACGCTCCCCGGAAGGCGCGGTTCCAGTCGTCGACGGACAGCGGCAGAATCGCTGCGAGGACGAGGACTGCCGGGAGGAGGAGGAAGGACGCAGACCACAGCTCGTCGAAGGAGGACGTCAGCGTCTCGTAGATGTTCGCGGACAGGGAGAGGGTGACCGCGGCGAAAAGGATCCCCAGCGTCCCGATGGAGCGCCAGCGGAAAGCTGCGGTCGGGTCCGCTCGTCCTCGGACCGATGAGGCCGTCAGGACAATCGAGGCAGCGACGTACGCGATTTGCTGCGCCGCCCAGAGTCCGTAGCCCCACGATGGGCTTCCGGCCCGCGCCGGGAGTTCGGTCCACGCGAGTCCGAGCGAGCCGATCACGGGCAGGAGGAGCAACGGGTCATATCGCGAGGGCCCTCGGGCCACCCACTTCACTGTGAGTAGGACCGCGAGCGTCCCGAATGTGATGAACGTCAGCCGGAGGCCGATGAGGACGAGGTCCGGCGGCGCGCCGGACAGGACCGGGTAGACCGCCTCGAGGAACGCCCATCCTCCGAGGAAGAACGCCGTGGCCGCCAGGCCCCGCTCGAACCGCGATGCAAGGCGCGTCCGGATCACGGGTACGAATCCTACCGCCCACCAAGCGATCCCGGAACCGAGGGAGACGATGCGGGGAGCGTCGAACGTGGGCGGCATGGGGAGTCGCGACGATACACTAAAGCGCCTCCCCAAGCGGAAAATGGTTTCGGTGATTTGTGCCGGAAATTGCGGTTCCCAAACTTTCAAAGTCCACCGGTGCCTTCGAATCGCCGATGATCACGGTTCGGGATCCAGCGTCAATCCATCAAGTCGACGTGCCGATTGACGGGGGCAGCTGTCACGGCCGCTGGCACTTTTCCTTCGACCGCTACTTCGACCCGCAATGGATGCGATTCGGGACCCTACGGGTCTTCAACGACGACACGCTGACTCCGGGGGCCGTGTGGCCGTTGCACCCGCATCGCGAGATCGAGGTCGTCACGTACTGCGCGAGTGGCGAGTTCCGCCACGCGGACGAGAACGGGGAAGGAGGCGTCCTTAAGGAAGGCTGGGTCCAGCACACGACGGTCGGGGAGGGGATGTGGCACTCCGAGATCAACAACCGCAAGGATGCGCCAATGCGGTTCATCCAGATGTGGTTCATGCCGTCGGCTCCGGGCCTCGAACCGTCCGTCGAGCAGAAGGCGGTGGAGAAAGCGGATCGGACCAACCGGTTCCTGCCGCTCGTCTCGAACGAGGATCGAGAGGGCTTGACGATCCTCTCCGATGCCCGCGTGTTGTGCTCGTTCCTCGAGGCGGGCAAGAAGATTTCGCTTCCGCTCGAGGCGCATCGCGGCGCGTACCTGTACGTCCTCGGAGGCGGGCCCGTGCAGGTGAACGAAGAAGCGGTTCCGTCCCTCGGCGCGGTGAAGCTCACCGACGAGTCCGAGGTGAGCGTACGGTCCGAAGGGGACGCGGAACTTCTCCTCGCGGACGTCCTCGCGCTTGAGGATCTTTCTCCATGAAAATCGAACACTGCGAGTTCCCGGACGACCTTCTGTACGACCCGGAGGGACTCGTCTGGGCGCGGCTCCTCGAATCCGGAGACGTGGTCGTGGGCATCACGAGCATCCACGCGGCGCTCGCCGGGCCGGTCGCGAAAGTCTCCGCGAAACCGCTCGCCGCCTCGTACCCGCAGAATGCCGCGATCGGATTCCTAGAGAGCGGGAAGTACTTCGGGCCGATCCGCACGCCCGTCCGCGGTGTTCTCCGCGAAGTCAACACCGCTGTCTTGGCGAAGCCTCGAACGTTGACCGACGCTGCATACGATGCCGGATGGTTCGCTCGCTTGCAGCCGACGAATTTCCAGGAGGACGGTCGGGTCTTGCGTTCGGCAACGGACGCGCACGACGGCCTCACGAAACAGATTGCTGCGTTGCGAGTCCGGTGCTTCGCCGCATTCCCTGATCACGAGATGTTTGAGATTGGCATCGAGTGTTCCGCGGTCCTCGCGAAGTTGAACGAGCTGCTCACGCGGATCGAGGTCGGGGGCGTGGTCCACCTCGTGACGGACGATCCCACATCGCCCATCGAGATGGTCCGCTGGTCGGACCAGACCGGACAGCCGGTCATCGATCAGCGGAAGGAAGGGAACCTGTTCCATTTCCTCGTCCGCAAGGTGACGTGACCCACCGTCAGCCGACCCGCGTGCGGCGGGTGAACGTTCATCGGTTCGCATCGCCGTTCTACCGATGGAGCGACGCGCATGGGCTTCCGGTACACGGGAATTCGGGTGCGGGACCTCGGTCGGTCGATTACCTTCTACACGACCGTCCTGGGAATGCGGGTGACGTGGCGGATGAAAATCCGCGAAACGGGCGGCGAAATCGCGGTCCTCAAGTCCCCGCGCGGGACGCAACGTCTCGAATTGAACTGGTATCCGCCCCGAGGCCGCTATCGCGGGTATCGGCAAGGGGACGAACTCGACCACCTGGCCTTCGCGGTCCCGGATGTCGACGCGTTTCTCCGAGACCACCAGGGCGACTTCCGCATCGTCATGAAGACGTTCGATGAAGGGACGGACCGCCTCGCCTACATCACGGATCCGGACGGGGTGTGGATCGAGCTCATGTCTCGGCGGAAGCCTCGGACGAAAACCGGGGCGGGCGCCTCGGACTAGCTTCGCCTACGGCTCCATCGGCCCGGGGAAGAGCACCGCCCGTCCAACGATCTTCCCGGCTCGGAGATCGTTCAACACATCCGCGGCGGCCGCGAGCGGGGCCCTTCGAGTAACGACGGGCCGGAGACGACCTGCCTCGGCGAGCGAGATCGCCCGCGCGAAGTCGGCCATCGTCGACGAATACGCGCCGAGATACGCTTTGCCGCCGTTCACGAGGTCGCTCGCGGCGACTTGAACGGTCTCCCTTCCGGGGGCGACCGCGACAAACCGCCCTCCCGGACCCAAGAGAGACCGTCCGAGATCGAACGTGGATTTGGTCCCGACGAAATCGATGGCCACATCGGCGCCTGCATCGGCCGCGAAATTCCGAAATGCCGCATGCGCCTCCCCGGGACCGACCGCGCGGTCCGCGCCGGAGTCGAGGGCCGCCTTTCGTGCCTCCTCCCGCGGTTCGATCGCGAAGACGCGGGCGTTGTATGCCTTCGAGATCTGGATGGCAGAAAGGCCGACGCCGCCCGCCCCGATGATGACGATCAGGTCGTCTTCCTCGGCCTGGCCGAGGGCCATGACCGCTCGGTAAGCGGTGGCGCCGCTGCATCCCAGCGGGGCGGCGAACGCCACGTCGAAGTTTGGCGGCAGCGGCAGGATCGTGGTCTGCTTCGCGAGGACGAATTCAGCGTAGCCGCCAGGCGCGTCGAAGCCCAAGGTCGTGCCGTCTTCGCAGAGGTTCGTTCGCTGGCGGCGGCATTGTCGGCAACGACCGCAGGGCTGCTCGAAATGCACCCCGACGAGGTCGCCGACCTTCGCGGTGTACACATCGGCGCCGATCGTCGCCACGCGGCCTGCGATCTCGTGACCGGGGATGAGGGGCGGGTGCGCACCGGCCTTGACCTCATCGAGGAGGTGGAGATCCGTCCGGCAGACTCCCGCCGCGAGGACCTGTACGACGACATCTTCGGGTCCCGGTTCCGGCTTCGGCACTTGGACGAGCTTCGCGACCCCGCCCGCCTCGAATCGAATCGCGCGCACGTCCCGGACTAGCGAGGCGCGACGGAAAACGATTTGCCTATCGACCACGCAGTGGTGCCCTCGGCGTGTCTTTTTGAGTCCAGTCCCAAACCTAGATGTAGCACACGGCGATGCCATGGGCCGAGGGAATCCATGGAGGGGAGCAGTGGAATCTGGGAACGCGTCCGGCAGAAGCCGTTCGCCTTGTGGGTCATCTTTGGCGGATTCGTTTATCTCGGCCTGGTTATCCTGGGCCTCGCCCTGCCGACGCTGGTGGCCTCCCCCGCGTCGATAGTCGCCGATCCGATTGCCGCGACCATCCTCGTGTTCATGGCTCTCTTCTTCGTCTCCGCCTACCTCGGTCTCAAGGGCAAACGCTGGACCTCCGTGCTGAGCGCGGTTGTGAGCATCCTGTTCCTCGTGGTGTTCGGTTCTTTCCTGGTGCCGAGTCTCGCGAATCCGGCGGATGCCGCGTTCCCCTTAGCCATCTCGGCGATCCCCGCCCTCATTCTCGTTGCAATCTTCTCGATTCTCGCGATCATCCACGCGAAGTCCGGGCTTCTTCAGAAGCCATACCTTGCGACGCCAAATTCAGCGGGCGGCCTGTTGACTATCGGCATCATCGGTTTCGTCGTCGGGGGCCTCATCGTGGGAGCAATCGGCGGAAGCGTAATCCTCCGCAACATATCCGCCGCGCGGGCCGACATCACGATCGTAATGAACGCTCCTAATATGGCGATGGCCTTCACGCCCCAGAATTTCACCGTGTCGGCGGGTGGCAACGTCACGTGGGTCAACAAGGACACGACCCAGCACACGGTCACGAGCAACTTGACCGGCCAATTCGGCTCGCCTTACCTGATTACCGGGGAGACTTGGAGCCACACCTTCTCCCAGGCCGGGATTTACTACTACCACTGCACGCCGCATCCGCAGATGTGGGGCGTGATTGTCGTCTCGTGAGCGCTTTGCCCCGTAGTCCGCGACCGTACCGTGTCCTAGCCCGGCGGCAATCCATTTGAGACTTCGCAGCGGTCGCTCAGAGGAAGCGAGGGAGAAGAACCCTCGCCGCCGGATCGCGCTACGGCGAGACCTTCGAGATGACCTTCGTCGCTTCCGAGGCCGTCCAGGCCTTCAGCGTCTGGGTCTTGACGTTCCCGAGCTTCCCGATTTCGAGAAGGAGCTGCATCGCGACATCGTCGTTCGGCGCTTCTGTCAGGGCCACGATGTCGTAGCGGCCCATCGTGTAGAAGATCTGCATCTTGGCACCGAGTTTGTTGGCCAAGGCAGTCACGGCGTCCGCGCGCTTGGGCGACTCCTTCACGGTCTTGATCCCTTGCTCTGTCCAATTCCCTAGGGTAATGTAGTTCGGCATCTCCAATCCCCGCAGGAAACGCATCATGAGGCGAGTATATAATCGCGCGGGACCCGCGCTCACCCCGATCCGCCTTGGTCCGGAGAAGCGCAGCATGCGCGTTGCGCGTGCGAGGCCTCTTAACAAACAAATTCGTTATCGCATTTGAGAGCGTTGATGCACCTCCTCGAAACGATTCGGACGTAACGTTTTCGGTTTGCAACAGGGTTAAATGTCGATCAGGTCTCCAGGCGGGCGAGGTGGGGGACTTCCATGAAGTCGATCGTTCCGCTGGTTCTCGTCGTGCTGGGCTTCGTCGTGATTGCCGCCGGAGTCCAGTTGTCTGCCGCATCATCGAACACATCCTCGTCGCCGTCGTACAACATCACGACGTTGGCGGGCAAGGTCGCCTCGATCCAGGGCACGCAAGGATTCTACCTCCGCGCGTCCGCCCTCATCGAGCAAGAAGCCGATAATTCGGAGGTCGGGGCTTCCCCTCCCTACTCGCCGGATCCCATCACACCCACGTTCGTTCTCTCGAGTCCGCTCGATGGCACATCGGTCGGACCAGGGGCCGTCGTCGTGAACCAGGACCCGAATGCCGCGACCCAGAATGAACCCGCGATTGCGGTCGATCCCGGCAACCCGAATCGGATCGTCGCTGCGATGAACGATTACGTCAGCCGAACGTGGTCCTGCGCGATCGCGGGGACGCCCTGCAGCGCCCTGGGCGACGGCTACTCCGGAACGTACTTCTCGAACGACGGCGGCGCGACGTGGTGCTGCACACCTACGGACCCTGCGAATCTGGGCACGATGATCCCCGGTGTCGAGCGGTTGACCGGCGGGATCTACGATGCGGGCGGTGACCCGAGCCTCGCGTTCGACAGCGCCGGCCACGTCTTCTACTCCGGACTCGGCTTCGACCGGACCGCACCCCCGAACACGGTCGCGGTGAACAAGGGCACTTTCGACTCCGAGGGAACTCTCTCCTGGGGCGCGCCGACGTTCATCAACCCGACCACCTCCCCCGCCACCTTGAACGACAAGGAATGGATCGGCGTGGACTCGCACGTCGGGAGTCCGTTCCAGGATCGCGTGTACGTGAGCTGGACCCGGTTCCTCTTCAACCCGCTGAACGGGCACTACGTGCAGTCGCCGATCGCGTTCGTCTTCTCGACGGACGGCGGGGCTACGTTCAGCGATCCCCAATTGATTGTCAGCAACGTGCTATACGACCAGGGCTCCCGAGTTGTGGTGGGCCCGGACGGAACAGTCTACGTCTTCTGGGAAGGGTCCACCCGGCACGCGACATTCAACAGCATCTACATGGTCGCCTCAACGGACGGCGGCGTATCGTTCACCGCACCAGTCGCGGTCGCTCCGGCGGTCGACATCATCCCGCCGTTCAACACGGTCTTCCGGGTCAACAGCTTCCCGGCGGCAGACATCGCGCCGGACGGGACCCTGTATGTTTCGTGGTCCTCGGAGGTGCTGAACTCCGCGACGACGTATGGCGCGGATCCGACATGTGCGTACTTCATTTCCGGCAGGCCGTCTGTGTACGCGAACTGCCACTCGTCGGCGGTTTGGAGTAAGTCCACGGATGGAGGGGCCACGTGGAACACGCCGGTGCCGATCCTCACCGCGTTGGATGCCTCGAATCGTGCCGCGATTGGATACCCGGTCACACAGCCGAACGGTAACGTGCTCAACGCCCCGGCCGCGCGGCGGGTGGACAGTTTCTGGCCCGCGATCGCCGCATCGGCATCAGGCAAGGTGTTCATGTCCGCGTACGCCGCCGACGTCGTGTCGCCATGGCAGACCTGCGCAACGCCCGCGACCCCAACGGCGGTGGGGCGGATCAACTGCCTCGCCCTCGGTCCGTACATCCACAACGCGCGACTGGACTACGTCGTGGCGAATGCGATCACGGGGGCCACGCAGACGGTGACGCCCCATCCGGTCAACACGCGATACCACTTCGGTGGGGGGTTCATCGGCGACTACACGCACCTCGCGGTCGGATCCGATGACGTGTTCCATGCCGTCTGGACCGACACGAACCAGCAGCAGTCGGTCACGTGGTGGTACGGCTTCGAGTTCGTGCCCACGACGGTCCACCAGCAGGACATCGTGACGGCCTCCGGGACCCTCTAGAGGCGTCCTCGC
>DATGWB010000088.1:0-2559 GCA_035299725.1 Thermoplasmata archaeon | reverse complement strand
GCCTGCACGCCAGTCCCGGTCGATCCGTCTCCGAAGACCCAGGCGTACGACACGATGCTCCCGTCGGCGTCCGTCGACGCGGATCCATCAAACGTCACGCTCACCCCGACGTAAACCGTGGTGGGAGCAAACTGGAACGCGGCATGGGGAGGCGCGTTCACCGTCACTTGATGCGTCGCAGTCGAGGACAGAGTCTGATTGTCGACCACGCTGAGGTTGACCGTGAATACGCCGGGGTTCGCGAACGAGTGCGTCGCGACAACACCGCTGCCCCCGGTCGAATCTCCGAATTCCCACGTGTACGAGACGATCGTGCCGTCGGGGTCGAACGAGGCGGAAGCGTCGAACGTCACCGGGACACCCGGGTTCGCGCGGGACGGATTGGCCGTGAAATCGGCGACCGGTGGCTGCGGTCCAGGCGGTGCAGGTTGAACGATGACGTCGTGGTAGGCGGTTCCGTTCAACGAGTTGTTGTCCGTGACGTTCAGCGTGACGTTGTACGTTCCGGGAACCGCATACGGATGGGTCGTGATCGCCCCGCTCCCGGTCGTGGAGTCTCCGAAGTCCCACGTGTAGGCGACGATGTTGCCGTCGGGATCGCGGGAGGCGGACGCGTTGAAGGTGACGCTCGCTCGGACGACCGCCGGATTCGGCGTCACCGTGAAGGACGCAAGCGGCGGGGCGCGAACGACGATGTGCCGATACGCCGTCGCGGTGAAGGATTCGTTGTCGGTGACCGTCAGGGTCGCGTTGAATGTGCCGAAGGTGAGGTACGTGTGGGCCGCGGTGACGCCGCTCCCTCCCGTCGAGTCCCCGAAGTTCCAGGCGTACGAGACGATATTCCCATCCGGGTCCGAGGATCCCGAGGCGTCAAACGCGACCGGCGAACCCACGATCGCGGGATTCGGAGCCGCCGTGAACGAGGCGACCGGCGGCTGGCCGGAGTCCCAGTACCGATAGATCGTCGAGGGAGTCGTCAACCAGAAGGCGCCGTCCGGACCGATCGCCACGGCGATGATCGAGGTCGGCGCGGTCCATAGGATCGTGTCATTTGCAACCGAATCGTAGTTTGGCGGGACCAGGTGAAGCCGATGGAATCGACCCGTGTTGCAATCGCCCATGAACAGGTCGCCTTGCCACCTCGGGAAGAACGGGCCTCGGTAGATCGCCGCGTTCGTCGGGCAGATCGTGGTCCCCCACCACCAGATCGGGAAGACGGGATTGGGGCCATCGCGGTTCGTGTCCGCGGGAGGTGGCAGGCTCCCGCACGACGCCGTCGGTCCCCATCCGAAATTCCGGTCGGCGGCCGTGAGGTTCGGCAGCAGGTTGACTTCGTCGTTGCAGTTCGGCCCGTTTTCCGTGACGAACACGCGGCCCGTGAACGGGTGGAACGCAAGTCCGAACATGTTCCGGTGGCCGTACGTGTAGGTGAGGCTGTACCAGGTAGGATTGCCGTAGAACGGATTGTCAGGCGGAGCGGTCCCGTTCGGGTACATGCGAAGGACTTTTCCCAAAGGGCTCATCGGATCTTGTGAAAGAGACGGGTCCGCATTCTCGCCGACAACCGCATAGAGCTTGCCGTCCGGGCCGAACCCAATCACACCGCCGTTGTGGTTCGTTGCGCTGGTAAGTGGCGGCAACCTGAGAATCACGGTGTACGAGACTCCCACGTTCCCGCTCGCAAGGATCCGGACCATACGGTTGTACGTCGTCCCGTTCGTCACGTCGTTGTACGTCTGGTATGCGTACACGTATGGCGTCGACGGAAACCCGGGGTCGAGCGCGAGGCCCAGGAGGCCCCGCTCACCCGCGCCGTCCGTGCTCGGCAGGGTGATGAACGGCGTCGGGAGCAGCGTGCGGTTCGCGAGATAGATGATCCGAATGCTCCCGGTGTTTTTCTCCGCGAAGAAGATCCGGCCATCCGAGGCGAACGCGAGTGCGATCGGAAAGTTCAGCCCGGTCTTGTACACCTCGATTTGGCCCGCGGCCGTGACCGGCGGCGCAGGCGCGAGGATCACGATGGCCCCCGCCACCATCAGGAGGACGAGTCCGAGGGAGACAGCGCGCCGCACGTCCGGAGGATGGACCGTCCTCGCTTGAGGATGTTGACACCGTTTTCATCCCCGATTGCATCGGCTCCGGTGTCGGTTCTCAGCGTACTTCGGTCGCTCGATGGCCGAACCAGCCGAAGAGGCCCACCGGGAGGACGCTCGCTAGGAAGGCGACGTACACCCATCCAGCCGGGGCGCTCCAATTGACGTCGCCCGCATAGCGAACGATCGCGATGATCTGGAGGATCGCGAAGGCGATGTAGCCTCCGGCCAGGGGCCGAATCCGAAGGAAATCGTTCTCGCGGCCAGCATGAAACGCCGCGAAGCCGATCCCGATGAGCCACGCCCCAATCGCTCGCGCGGTCAGCGTCGTGAGTCCCCACGGCCAACCTCCCTTAACGGCGTCCGGAGCTAGGAAGAGGGCGACGCCAACCGCGAGCATGCCGACGCCTTGACCGAGGACCAAGAACCGCATCCACATCGGAGCGGGGGGTCCGCGAGGTGGATC
>DATGWB010000087.1:0-2911 GCA_035299725.1 Thermoplasmata archaeon | reverse complement strand
ACGTCCCTTCCTCCGGAATCGTCCCGACGTTCGTGTAGTAGATCATCCGGGTGCCTTTCTTCTTCCCGATCCGACCCTCTTCCTCGTCGAACCAGATCTTTGCGAACACCTTGATGTCCGGATTGCGGGAGGAAAGGTAGTCGAGGACGGCGAGGAAGTCCTTCTTCGTCAGGTCGTGGAAGCTGTGCGACCGCCGGACGAGCTCGAACGCCTCATCGACGTCCCAACGTTTCTCGAGGGACATCGCGACCAGCGCCTGGGCGAGGACGTCGAGGGGGTTGCTCGGAATATCCACCCGGTCAATCCGGGCGTCGTATGCGGCCTTCGCGAGCGTCGCGCACTCCATGAGATCCCACGGCTCGAACGCAATCATCCGCCCGACCGCGGTGTCGCCATACGCGTGGCCCGCGCGTCCGATTCGCTGCAGGCCTTTCGCGACGGACTTTGGCGAGCCGATCTGCACGACGAGGTCGATGTATCCGATGTCGATCCCGAGCTCGAGGGACGTCGAGGAGACGGCGACCTTGAGCTGACCGTCCTTGAGCTTCTGCTCAACCTCGAGGCGGGTTACCTTCGACAGGGAGCCGTGGTGGGCCTCCAGATCCTCCACGCCGCGCTCCTTCAGCCGGAAGGAAACGTGTTCGGTGCCGCTTCGCGTGTTCGTGAAGATGAGGGTCGTGCGATGCTCGTCAATCAACTTACTGAGGAGATCATACATCCGAGCGTTCGCGACCTCCATGGGCACCGTGGTGATATCGCGGACCGGGCAGAGGACCGCAAGGTCGAGGTCCTTCCGCGTGTCGACCTCGACGATGTACATGTCCCGGACTTTGCCGTTCTCGTAGCCCGCGAGGAATTTCGCTTCCTCCTCGATCGGTGCGATTGTCGCGCTCAGGCCGATCCGCACGAAGTCGCGCCCAGTCTGCTCGCGAAGGCGCTCGAGGCAAATCGAAAGCAAGGAACCGCGTTTGGAGGAGCAGACCTCGTGGATTTCGTCGAGGATGACCCACTCGACGTTCGCAAAGTGTTCACGGAATTTCGGAGTGCTGAGGATGATCGCGATGCTCTCGGGCGTCGTGATGAAGATGTGTGGCGGGTGCCGGACCTGTCTCTGGCGTTCCTGTGAGGACGTGTCGCCGGAGCGAACCCCGACCCGGATGAGAGGGACCGGCTTGCCTTCTTTCTCGGCCAGTTGCGTCAGCTCACGAAGCGGTTCCTCGAGGTTGCGGTTGATGTCGTTCGCGAGCGCCTTGAGGGGCGAGACATACAGGCAATAGATCCGATCCTCGAGTTCGCCCCGGAGTTGCTTCGCGTACAGCTCGTTAATGATGGATAGGAAAGCCGTGAGCGTCTTGCCGCTCCCCGTCGGCGAGGACACGAGGACGCTCTTCCTCGCGTGGATGAGGGGGACCGCGTAGGCCTCGGGCTCCGTGAGCCCCCTGAACTTCGACCCGAACCACTCTCCGACCAGGGGCTCCATAAGGCGGAGGACTTCGTCTTTCGAAGCAGCCGTGCGAACTTTATGTAACAAGCGTAGTGCCTCGCGGGGGAACGGAAATCACGGGGGATAGTGACGGGTGCTAAAAGAGTTTGCGGGATTGCTCTCGGAAAGTGATGCAACGCGGGCTCAATAGACCAACATGCGGAGTGGATCGAGGGAGCGCTACAAGCGAATTGTACCGCCCGAGGGCGGCTTGGCCCTCACGGACGCTCGATGATCATCGAGACCGCGTTGCCTCCGCCGAGGCAGAGTGTGGCGAGACCCCGCTTCGCGCCGCGATCCTTCATCGCATACGCCAGGGTCGTCAGGACCCGCGCGCCGCTGCAGCCGATCGGGTGGCCGAGGGCCACCGCGCCGCCGTTCACGTTGAACTTCTCCTGCGGAATCCCGAGCTCTCGCATCACCCCGAGGCTCGCGGCGGCATACGCCTCGTTATGCTCGAAGAGGTCAATCTCGTCGACGGACAGGCCCGTCTTCTTCAGCAGCTTCCGGACACCCGGGATCGGCGCCTCCATCACCCACTCCGGTTTGATCCCGACCGTGTTGTAGGCAACGACCCGGGCGAGCGGCGTGACGCCGTGGCGGTCCGCGGCCTCCCGCGACAGCACGACCATCGCGGCGCCGCCATCGCTCAACTGGGACGCGTTCCCCGCGGTCACCTGACCCCCCTCGCGGAAAACCGGCGGGAGCTTCGAGAGCTTCTCGAGGGAGGTGTCACTCCGGATTCCCTCGTCGACCTCGACGCGGCCGGAACCGGGCACATCGACGGGGACAATCTGCTCCTTGAACCGACCCTCCTGGGTTGCGGAGGCCGCCCGTCGATGACTCTCCAGTGCGAAGCGATCCATGTCCTCTCGGCTGATCTTGAATCGTTCCGCGACGATCTCGCCCGTGACGCCCATGTGGAACTGATTGTAGGCATCCCATAGGCCATCGTTGACCATCGCGTCGATGAACGGCACGTTGTTGATCCCGATTCCCCAGCGGGCCTCTTTGACCAGGTACGGGGCACGGCTCATCGACTCCATGCCCCCCGCCAGGAGGACGTCCGCGGAGCCCGCGCGGATCATGTCCGCCGCGAACATCACCGCCTGCAGTCCGGAGCCGCACACTTTGTTGATCGTCACGGCGCCGACGCGATCGGGGAGGCCGGCGGCGAGGGCGGCTTGGCGTGCCGGGTTCTGGCCCAGACCGGCGGAGATCACATTGCCCATGAGGACCTCCTCGATGTCCGCAGGGACGAGGCCCGCGCGGTTCACCGCCTCGGCAATCGCCGTGCTCCCGAGTTTGACGGCTTCGACGTTGCGGAACGCGCGGCCGTACTTGCCCACGGGAGTGCGACAAGCGCCGGCGAGAACGACGTCCGTCAGTGCACGAGCCTCCGAGCGGTGAAGAACGAACCGCCGCGCT
>DATGWB010000086.1:0-6005 GCA_035299725.1 Thermoplasmata archaeon | reverse complement strand
CTCACCACGCGCCGGAGCTGTTTCTATGGGGGAAAACCTCACCCGCAAACTCATCCGTTCTCATCTCGCCGACGGCCGGATGAATCCTGGCGACGAGATCGCGCTCCGGATGGATCAGGCGCTCCTCCAAGATGCGACGGGCACCCTCGCGTGGCTGGAGTTCGAGCAGATGGGACAGGACGACGTCGCGATCCGGCAGGCGACGCAGTATGTGGACCACAACATCCTCCAGACCGGATACGAGAACGCGGACGACCACCGCTTCTTGCGGAGCGTGTGCCAGCGGTACGGAGCGATCTTCTCGGGACCCGGAAACGGCATCAGCCACTGGGCCCACATGGAGCGGTTCGACATTCCGGGGGAGACGATGCTCGGCTGTGACTCCCACACGCCGCATGCGGGCGCCTGCGGCATGCTCGCGATCGGTGCGGGTGGCTTCGAAGTCGCGAGCGCGATGGCGGGCGAACCGTACCGGCTCACGATGCCCGAGGTGGTACAGATCAAACTCACGGGGAAATTCAAACCGTGGGTGAGCGCGAAGGACGTGATCTTGGAGCTCCTGAACCGCTTCGATGTGAAGTGGGCGAAGAACAAGGTCCTCGAGTACGCGGGTCCCTCGTTGAAAGAGTTGAGCGTCCCCTCCCGGGGGACGATCGCGAATATGGGGACGGAGCTCGGCGCGACGGGTTCCGTGTTCCCGGCCGATGGGCTGACGAAACAGTTCCTCACCGCCCAGGCCCGAGGGAAAGATTTCAAGCTGCTCGAAGCGGACGACGACGCCCGTTACGACGACACGGTTGACATCGACCTCGGCACGCTGGAACCGCTGATCGCATGTCCATCGAGTCCGGACAACGTCAAGCCCGTCAGCGAGGTCTCCGGGACCGAGGTCGCCCAGGTGGCCGTCGGGAGCAGCGTGAACTCGTCGTTTCGGGACCTCGGCGTCGTCGCCCATGCCTTGGATGGGAAGCACGTCGCCCCCGGGATCGCGATGGCCGTCTCCCCGGGTTCACGGCAGACCCTGCTCCTGATGCTGACGAGCGGCCTCATGACGAAACTCATCAAAGCCGGCGTCCGCGAACTTGAGGTGGCGTGCGGCCCGTGCATCGGCATGGGATTCGCACCGCCGACGAAAGGACCCTCGGTCCGCACGTTCAACCGCAACTTCGAGGGACGGAGCGGGACCGCGGACGACCTCGTCTACCTGTGCAGCCCCGAGACCGCGGCAGCGACGGCGGTTCGCGGAGTCATCACGGATCCACGGGAGCTCGGCAAGTATCCGGCCCTGAAGGAGCCGACGAAATATCCGGTCGACACCTCGGGTTTCGAGTGGCCTCCCAAAGACCGAACCGCGGTCCAGATTGCTCGCGGCCCGAACATCGCGCCGCTGCCCGTCGCCGCGCCGCCGAAAGACGCGATCGAGGGCGAGGTCCTCATCCGTCTCGGCGACAACATCTCGACGGACCATATCATGCCCGCGGGGGCGAAGATCCTTCCGTTGCGGTCGAACATTCCCGCGATCGCGGAGCACGTCTTCGAATACGTGGACCCGAGGTTTCCGGAACGCGCGAAGAAGGCCGGCGGCGGATTCATCGTCGCGGGGGAGAACTACGGCCAAGGTTCCTCGCGGGAGCATGCCGCGGTCGCACCGATGTTCTTGGGCGTGCACCTCGTGCTCGCGAAAGGGTTCGCGCGAATCCACATGGACAACCTAGTGAATTCGGGCATCCC
Organism: Thermoplasmata archaeon; assembly: GCA_035299725.1. Classification (GTDB taxonomy): domain Archaea; phylum Thermoplasmatota; class Thermoplasmata; order RBG-16-68-12; family RBG-16-68-12; genus RBG-16-68-12. The sequence goes on along the minus strand of DATGWB010000086.1, from coordinate 4,274 downwards.
TCCCGTCACGTTCGCGGACCCGAAGGGCTACAACGAAATCCAGCAAGGGGACCGCCTCAGGATCACGAATCTGCTCGCGGCGATTCGCGGACGCGGTGATGCCGTCTTGGAAAATCTCACGCGCGGCACGAAGACCGCGGTCCGCGTCGAGTTACGGCCCTACCAGCGGGAAGTCCTCCTCGCGGGAGGCGGCATCCGATACGCGCAATCGCGCCGGCGTGCGTGAGCCCCGCGGGTTTAAGTCGAGGCGCCGTTATCTCCGCGGGCGGAGGAGGCCACGATGGCGATGATCGTCCGGAAGGGCACCGTGCCGTCGACCCCCCACACCGAGTTCTACGCGATCCCGAACGTCCTCGCCCGGGAAGAAATCCATGGGTCGTACGGCTTCAGCGGGGCGTGGTCGCGGAAGCTCCATGTGCGCTTCTATCCGACGGAACAGGTGAAGGCCCCGACGAAGGGGCGTTTCGATCTCGTGCCGGAGTTCCCGCCTGAAGCGGACGTGCTCCAACCGTACCACATCCTCACCGGACGGATTCCGTTTGAGGGAAATGCCCTCTCCTCGCGAAAGCCCATCGTCCACGGGCCTCGCACGTCGATCTCCGTCTCGAAGCCGATCGAGTCGATGCCGAAGGACACGTTCTTTCGAAACGGAGAGCGACACGAGGTGTACTTCGTCCAGGATGGCGAGGGCGTCGTGCGCTCCGAGTACGGAGACCTGAAGTTTCGCAAAGACGTCTACGTCGCGATCCCGAAGGGGACGACGTACCGAATCGACCTCACCTCGCCGAAAGCGTGGTTCCTCCTGGTGGAGTCGATCTACCCGATCACGTTCGCGCCGCACTACTTGAATAAGGAGGGTCAAGCCACGCTAATGTCGCCCGTCGTCGAGACTGAAATTGAGACACCAGACTTGCCGCCATTCACGGATCAACGAGGGGAATTCCCGATCGACGTGAAGCATGGCGGCGGGAAGATTACACGGATCACCCTGGGCCACCACCCGTTCGATCTGGCCGGGTGGGAAGGAGCCCTGTACCCGTTCGTCTTCGACATCAAGAGCCATCACGGCATTGCGCGGGAGATCCACACGGCCCCTCCGATGCACCAGACATTCCAATCAGGGAACGTCCCGCACAGCGGCTTCTCCCTCTGCTCGTTCGTCCCCGTGATGGCCGGTTGGCATCCGCGGGAGGTCCCGGCCCCGTATGCGCACTTCAACGTCGATTCGGACGAGTTGATGTTCTTCTGCAACGCCTTCTACGGCGCCCGCGAAGGCGTCATCGAGGAAGGCTCGTTCACATTCCATCCCGGATCGACACCGCACAGTCCCCAGGGGAACGCAGCCCAGCGGTCCCTCGCGGCCCGGGGAAAGGTGCAGGCGCGCCTCGCGGTCATGCTCGACACGTACTTCGAGAGCATGCGGATCACGACGCAAGGCTTCGCGTACCGCGATCCGGAGTACGTCCTGAGCTGGTCCGAGAACGTCCAGAGGGCCCAACCCGCGGGCGAAGGCTGGGAATCGCCCTCCGCCTGAACCGAGGTGAGACTGTGGCCCTCCCGCAGGTTCGGATTCGATTCGGACTCCGAGGGGCGCGGAGGCTCGCATGAGGCTCGTGCGATTCTCGACGGCGGGAGGGTCTCCCCGCCTGGGCGCGGTCCTCGGCCGATGGGACCACTGGGAAAAAATTGTCGACCTCTCCGCGGTGGATTCCGTCATCCCGGCGGACACGCTTGCGTTCATCGATGCGTGCCCCGGGTTGAAAGGCGACGTATGGGACCGCGCGCTCCGGGTGCTCGCCGAGGCCGAGAAGATCGAGTCCGACGCCCCGCTGTGGGCGTTTCGACCGGGTGACGTGCGGATCCTTTCGCCAATCGCTCCGCGGCTGCTGCGAGACTTCCTCGCGTTTCGGGCCCACGTCGCGCGCACGAGGGCGGCGGCGTGGGCACAGATCCCGCCCGAGTGGGACGCGCTGCCTGCGTACTACAACGGCAATCCGTTGAACGTCGTGGGGACGAAGGAGGCCATCCCTCCGATGCGCTTCGAGACGTTCGAGGGACGGACCCCGCGGCTCGTGCCTTCGGCCAAGATGGATTACGAGGCGGAGATCGGCTTCGTCCTCGGCGAGGGCGGGCGGGACATCGACGCGGCGCAAGCCAACGCCCATCTCTTCGGTGTCACGATCTTCAACGATTTCTCGGCCCGCGACATCCAGGCGACGGCGAGCCGCACCGGCATGGGGCCGGCTCCGGGGAAGGATTGGGCGAACGCCCTCGGGCCGTGCATCGTGACCCGGGACGAGTTCGGAGAGCTGCGGGACCAAGCGATCGTCGTGCGCGTGAACAACGAGGAACGGCTTCGCGATCGGTACCGCGCCCTTGTCCATGAGAACCCGTGGGTCCGCGAGGGCCAGCGAGCCCTCTGGTCGTTCCCGGAGATGCTCGAGTTCCTCTCCCGATTCCAGCCGATCCACGCGGGTGAGGTGTGGGGCAGCGGGACGATCCCCGGCGGTTGCGAGCTGGAGCGAGGCGACCGAGCCCGCTACCTCAAGCCCGGCGATCGCATCGAAATCGAGATCGAGGGAATCGGGGTCCTCGAGAACTCGATTGCGGCCGCCTGAAAACCGCCTCTCGCGCATCCCGTGAGATGGCGTGCCACGAAAGGGTTATCGTCCCACATTTCGATTCGCAGCCGGTGTGCGAATGGCGGCCCTTCCCGGGTTCCTGAAACTCAAAGTGGACCACAAGACGGTCCTGTGTCGAGATACCAACACGTACCGGGCGCTTCGGGACTTCCTGCTGAACAGCGGATACTCGCCCGTGTATGAGACGGAACGGGTCGGCGAAGAGAAGACTGCGATGGCGACGTTCGCGTGCTTGAATCCCCTGACCGGCGAGCGGCTCGCGGTGGTGCTCGGGATGAGCGCGCCGAACGAAGTCTCCCATGCGCAGGCGCCGTTCGCGTACGGTTTCGCGGGGAAGCCGCAGAAGGATGCGCAGACGTATATGCAGCACCTCGCTCTCCGGACGACCGACATCGAGAAGTTGAAGTCATATCTGGAATCGAAGGGCGCGGAGTTCTTGACGCCGATCTACAAGGACAAGGATTCGTTTGGGCCGCTGCTCCAGGCATTCACGCGAGAGCTCTTCGACGACGAATGGTTCTTCATCGAGTTCGTGCAACGCGACTACGACGCCGACAAGCTCGGCGTGGGCGGGACGCAGTTCGTCCAGAACACGGTCAAGTCGCTGTATGTGTCGAAGCAAGAGGAATTCCGCGAGTGGGAGAAGACCGGCAAGAAGCGGAAGTTCCTCGATCGCTTGCCCGAGAAGGAGCGAAACAAACTCCTCCGCGACCTCTTGGCGAACACGGAACCGAAGGGGTACGTCGAGACCGTAACACCGATCACGCGGAACGTGAAATTGAGCTGATGCGAGCGACTACCACCTCGAGGTCCGACGCTTCGTTCACATCGAGGAAGGAGTCCAGTCGCGGATCGACCGTGCGCAACTGATCTTCCAGGACGAACACGGCGTCGAGCCGATCAACCAGGGAAGACGGCGAGGGCAAGTCCACCTTCGGACCTGAAAGGATGCGACGAAGGGCCGCGGTACGATAGACCGCTCGGACCGGATCGAAGACGTCGAGCTTGGGGACGGCGGCGTCGTGCGCGCCGAGGGATGCGAGGAGGAGACGGTACAATTCGGGCTGAAGGAGCGGTGCGTCACAGGGCGCGACCAGAAGCCGTTCGCCGCGGGCCACCTCGATTCCCCGGATGAATCCCTCGATCGGGCCCTTCCCCCTCCGACGATCGATCACGAACGCCGCAGTCGGAAGCAAACGCCGCAAGGTTTCCGCCAGCGGTGCCTCGGCAATCGAGACGACGACCTCGCCGGCAAAGGGAGCGACGGCTTCGACCACCCTCTCAACGATGGTCGTCCCCGCGACGACCTCCAAGGCCTTGGGCCGGCCGAAACGCCGAGACGATCCGCCCGCGAGAATCAGCGCCGTGTCCACGGATCCCGGAATGGCCGTCGCGTTCAAAAGAGCCGTCGACGGCGCTGGTCACCGACCGCCGACGATACTGGCTTCGACACTCTGGACCTGCGGCAGGTGGTCGGCCATCAGCTGCCATGAATTGCCGTCGTCGCGAGAGTTGTACACCTGGCCCGTCGTCGTGCCGACGTACACTCCCGCTGGATCATTCGAATCCGTGCGAAGTCCCTCTCGCAGGACGGTGAACCAAGCATCCCGCTGTGGAAGCCCCTTCGTCATC
>DATGWB010000085.1:0-6554 GCA_035299725.1 Thermoplasmata archaeon | reverse complement strand
TTGGCAAGGCTACGTCATCATCGTGGACCACCAGCGGTCCGAGATCGCGAAGAAGATGGGCATCCATGTCAACGGGAAGTTCGCCCTCCGCGTTCGCTGAATTCGCCGACGTCACGCTGCGACTTCCGGACTCCCTGCGCGAGTATCTCCGATGGCTGATGGGCGCCCTCGTCCAGGGGCCAAGCATCCTGCCGACGATCGGCCATGCGAGCCCCGTGGTGACGGTCGGGGACTTTTGCACCCTGGACCTCGTCGCTCGCGGACGCACGCCGGAGATCTGCGTGGTCGACTTCAAGACGAAACGCCAAGAGGATCCGGAACTCCGCGAGGCGTTACAACGGATCGGTTCGAAAGTCCTTCGAGTCACGAATCCTCCGGGGACGATCATGCCGGACGCGTGGCGCGTGATCTCCGAAGCCTTTAAGTCGGACGAGCGGGTACGCGTCGAAGTCCGAGGCGAAGAGGACCTTCTCGCCCTCGTCTGCATCGCGCTCGCACCCCCGTCCGCGGCGGTCCTGTACGGCATGCCGTCCCAGGGCGTCGTGGTCGTCCGGGCGGACGAGACCGCGAAATCCAGGGCCCTCGACGTCTTGCGGCGCATGGAACGGTAGCCGATGCAACTCGAGGTCCTCCAGAGGAAGGAGAATCCGCTCCTGAAGCGGGTCGAGGTCACGTTCAAGGCGACGCACAAGGCCGAGCCGACGCCGACGCGCGACGCCCTCAGGGCGTTCCTCGCGAAGGAACTCAACGCCACGAAGGACATCGTCGTCATCGACTACCAGGCCTCCACGTTCGGTCGGTACGAGACCGTCGGCGAGGCGAAAGTGTACAAGTCGAAAGAGGAGGCGCTCGCGGTCGAACGCAAGCACATCCTCGTCCGCAACAAACTGATCGAGCCGCAGATCAAGAAACAGGTCGCGCCGAAGCCGGAGAAACCCGCTCCGACTCCGAGGGCCGAGAAGGGGGAAAAGCCGGCCTCGCCCGCGCCGAAGGCCGAGGCCCCGAAGGCGGAGGCGAAGCCGGAAGCGAAGCCGGAGAAGGGCGCGGCGAAAGAGGAAAAGAAGCCCACCGCTAAGGAAGAGAAGAAACCCGCCGAGAAGAAAGAAGAAAAGAAGGACGAGAAGAAGGCGGAGAAGAAGCCTGAAGGCAAGAAGAAAGAGGCGAAGTGATGGCCGAGGCGAAGAAAGAGAAAGGCACGGCCGGCCTCAAGCGGAAGTTCTACAAGATCGACGGCAACCGGATCACGCGCGAACGGGCGAACTGCCCGAAGTGCGGGCCCGGCGTGTTCCTCGCGAGACACGGCGATCGCGTGTCGTGCGGGCGCTGCGGCTACACGGAATTCGCGAAAAAGTGAGCGCCAATTATCATTTCGCATATCGATAACTGTTCAATCGCTCTTATCTGGGGGCGAGTCGCAGCGGGGCTCCATGAAGACCCTCGTGGCGCTGCTCCTCGGAATCGGCATGGTGGCTTTGGCGGGTTCGTCGGCCGCGGCCGCGGCGACGTCGATTTCCCCGACCCCCTCTGCGGTTTCGCTCTGGCTGAACTACAGCGACCCGGCGAGCGACGTCGTGAAGCTCTGGACGGTCAATATGACGCCGGTCGTGACATCGAATGGAAGTTGGATGTTGAGCGTGACCCCAACCAGCGTGAACATCCGTTGGATCCGATCGGCGAATTCCAGTGGGCATGTCAATTTGACGTTCGAGACGGTCGGAGCCATCGCGAACCTCGACAACACGTCGTACGAGTTTCGGCTGTTCACCCGCGCCGATAACGCGAGCCATTACGTCGTGACGTACACGAACCGAACGACAATGCTGACGTCCAACGCGACTGGATTCACGCCTGTGGACATCAGCGGGAACAGCACGATTACGGCTGCGGGAATGAACCCCACGTTGAAGAATGCCCTCCATATTTCGGTCGCGAAGTCCCTCCTTGGAACGATCGAGACATGGAACCTCGACGGGACCGCGACCCAACTTGGGACGACATACTCGTACCGCGACTTCGGCTGGGAAGTGCCCGGGAATCCAGGGTCCACGCCGACGCCGCCCCCGGCTCCGAGCGTCCTTCCGAGTTGGATATGGTTGGCGATTGTCCCGGTCGTCCTCGCAATTGCAGTCGTAATTGTCTTGGCGGCCCGCCGGAAGAAGACGACGCCACCGCCGAAGCAGGAGCCCGGAAATCGTCCGTGATCCGTCGCCTGGGCGGAAAGCCTTAACCCGCGGCGCCCTTTCGGCGCCTTAGGGCCTGTAGTCTAGCTTGGATAGGACAGTATCCTAGGTCCGACCTCCCTCTAGCGGCCGGTCAGGTCGGAGCCCCGCTGCCCCGAGGGTCTTTAATCCCCCTCCCGATTCCGACTCCCACTGCCCCCGTAGGCTAGTTTGGATAGACTTACAGGCTCCGGACCTGTGGACTTGGGTTCAAATCCCAACGGGGGCGCTTTCTCCGGGATCGGTCCTCTCGTCCGCCCCTACCCCATCTTCAACGCACGGTTTTACCTACTTCTAATCGCGTGGTTGGATCCACTGGAGGTGACCTTCGAGAATCGACATCTAGAAATCTCATCGCTCGAGGGCCATCGCCATGGCGTCCCCGCCCCCGATGCAAAGCGTCGCGAGCCCTCGGTGCGCGTCCTTTTCTTTCATGGAGTGCAACAATGTGACCACGATGCGATTTCCGGAGCAGCCGATCGGATGGCCCAGGGCAACGGCGCCCCCGCAGATGTTGAAGACCTCCCAGGGGATGCCAAGCTCCTTCCTCACGCCGACACTCGCCGAGGAGAACGCCTCGTTATGCTCGACCAGATCGAACTCATCGAGTTCGAGCCCGGTGCGTTTCATGAGCTTTCGGACGCACGGGATCGGCGCGAACATGACCTCCTCCGGTTTCACGGCCTGGGAGCAGAAGTCCCGGATCGTGCCAAGCGGGTCGACCCCGATCTCGCGCGCCTTGCGCTCGCTCATCAGCACCGTCGCGCTCGCGCCGTCGGAAATCTGGGATGAATTGCCCGCGGTGAGCACGCCGTCCTTCTTGAACACGGGCGGGAGCTTCGCCAAGGCCTCGCGCGTCGTGTCCGGCCGGATCCCGCCATCACGGTTCACCGTCACTTCCTTCCCGTCGATCCGGGTCTCGACTGGGATAATCTCTTTTGCGAACCGACCGGACTCGGTGGCCTTGTTCGCGAACGTTTGAGAACGCAGCGCGTATTCGTCGCACACTTCCCGCGTGAGCCCCAGTCGCTCCGCGATGATCTCCCCGCCAATCGCCATGTGGAAGTCGTTGTAGATGTCCCAGAGACCGTCGGTGATCATCGAGTCGAGGACCTCGGCGTGGCCGAGGTTGAAGCCTTGGCGGGCCCTCGGCATCAGATACGGCGCCCGGGTCATGTTCTCCGTGCCTCCCGCGACGACGATCGCGTCGGGGTCGTCCTCGATCGCGCGCACGCCGTCGACCATGGCCTTCATCCCGCTGCCGCAGACCATGTTCACGGTCGTTCCGCTCACACTGTCCGGGATCCCCGAGAAGATGACGACCTGGCGGGCACAGTTCTGGTAGAGCCCCGCCTGGATCACGGAGCCGAAGAACACCTCGCTCACGTCCTTCGGTTCAATGTTCGCCCGGCGGATGGCCTCCCTCACCGCGAAGGCGCCCAGCCGGGGGGCCGGGACCTCGGAGAAGGCGCCCTTGAACCGACCGATCGGGGTTCGCGCCGCGCCTGCGACGACGACCTTGGTCCGAGGCGCCACATTCCGGCGACGGCGAACGATTGATAAGTAACTGCTGGAGAGGGCCATCGACCCATGGCGAGAATCCTTCTCGGTCCATGAGCGCGATGGCTTGGCCTGTGCACGAATCTCATTCCTGGTGTGAATCGCTCCCCGGGTGCTTCGTCGATCGATCCTCTTTCTTGCTGGTTGAATTACTTGTCAGATCCGACGAATAGTCGGGGTGTTCGACTCGCTTGTACGACTCGGCTGGTTTGCCGCCGTTCGGCTCGGTGAGGAGCTTCGCCAGGTAGGCCGTCAACAGGGTCCCCGCGCCGGATCCGTCTCCACCGGACGTGACGAGCGTATCCGGCGTCACGCGGATCTTGCCGTCGCGGACCTCCTCCATGACCTTGACGAGCGCGACCCGGTCGGAGCCGAGCACGTCGGCCTGGGCGTGATACGCATCTGCCTGCGCCTCGCCGACCATCCGGATCGCGGCCGCGTTTCCGTCTGCCTGGATGCGCGTCGAGTCGCGCACCCCTTCCGCCTGCTTGATCGCGGCCTTCGCGAGGTTCTCGTTGATTTGCACTTGGTATGACGCCTCGACGACCTTAGGCTGGAGGTTCGCCCGTGCCGTCATCTCCTGGACCGCGATGCGCCGCTGCTCGGCCACCGCCTGCTGCTCGTACTGCGTCTGCTGCTGGATCGCGATCTCCTTGTTCGTCTGGGTCGCGAGCAGCGTCGGGTCCACGGCGATGTACGAGATGAGCAGGTTCTGCGCCTCGACGTAGTACTTGGCAAACTGCACGCGGGCCCGGTTCAGGGCCTCCTCTTGGAGCTGGGATCGGCCTTGTACGAACTCGAGCGCCTTCTTTTCTCCCGCGTTGTTCCGGAACGACGCGTCGATCAGGGGATGCACGATCTGCTGGATCAGGTTGAACACGGACCCGAACCGCGCAATGACGAACGCCGCGTTCTCCGGTAGGATGCGGATGACCATCCGCACGTCGACCTCGAGCTTGAAGCCGTCCTTCGAGGTCACGAGCAACTGCCCGAAGCGGAAGAACGACAAGCCCTTCTCCCCCTGTTCCGTCAGGTAGGGATAGTCCGATTCCGCGGTCGGAGGATCCGTTGGGCGACGCGACAGACTCGGCGCGTCCGGCCGATCGGATCGAGCCCAGTCGACCATGATGGCCGAGGTCGGCACGAGGTACGCCGTGAACGCGACCCGGTTCAGGTTGTACTTGCCGGGGGCCACGGGATTGCGCCAGATCCCCCGCCGGTTCCGATCTGGGACGAGCAGCCGCTCGACCGCCGCGTGGATCGTCTGGTCGAAGTCCGGGCTGTCCGTGACGGGCACGGGCTGGATGTCGGCCTGGTCGAGCTCCTCCCCGATGTTCGACCGGAGGACGGCCACGAAGCCCGGCGGCACCTCCGCGACCTCGTCGATCTGGACCTGGAAGAGCGTCGGATTCACGTAGTACCGGCCGGGCTGGAGCGTGTCGAGCTGCGGGCCTCGGAAGCCGCCGCTGTCCAGGAACGCTTGACCGTCCTGGAAGAAGTTGTGCGGGCGGGCGCTCGAGTGGGCCTTCGTCGGAGAGACGTCGGGCTGCGGCGCCACAATGAACCTCGGCGGGAGCGGCTGTCCATCTTGGGCGGTCACGACGCCGACCTTGCCGGATGCGACCTCCGTCGCGGGCTGCTTGGCCACGTAGAACAGGAACGGATTGATCCGATACGTCCCCGGTCGGATGATCGCGACCTGCGGGCCCTTGAACCCGCCGTTGTCGAGGAACGCTTCGCCGTCCTGGAACTGGTTGCATTCGACTTCGTCGCCGAGGAGTCGTCCCTTCGGCAACGGACGACCATCGATCGCTTCGACCGTCGCGATCTCCGTTTCGCCGACCTGGACGACTTTGGAACGGCGCATGCTCCAGACGACGGGCATCCGCCAGTACAGGCCTGGCATCAGCGTCGCTGCCTGCGTCCCAATCTCGCCATGCCGGGCGATGACCTGCCCGGCTGGCATCTTCCGCCCGCCAAGCCTCTTGACGAGGACTCCCACTTCGCCCGCGCGAATCAGGTAGAGCCCCTTCAGGAAAAACACGAGGGCCGCGAAGAGCGCGATCCCAGCCACAAGCACGACCACCTGCACGCCGCTGATGATGTCGACCATGTCCCTCAGCCTCCGGACCACATATGCGTCCCCCGGAGGCATCAGACTTGTTTGGGCTTGCCGCGGGCATGCCCCGGACCGCGTTACGACGTCGGGGACGGCGAACGCCGGACCGACCGTCATTTCGTAGCTAGGTTCTCTTTGGCGCGGAAGACGACGATACGCCGGACCAGATCATAGGGGATCGGCTGATCGATCGGGAACTGCACGGAACCCTTCCCCTGTTTGTACGGTGCGAGTTGCTTTTCAAAGGCTTTCATGCCCGAAGGAATCGGATAGAATCCGATGTGCTTCTCGTACGCGGCGAAGTAGACGAGGCCTTTGCCGTTCAGTTTGAAGGTCGGCATCTGATAGCTAATTGTCTCCACCGCATCGGGTGCGGCCTCCTGGATCGTCTTCCTCACTTTCTGGAGGATCGTCTGGACATCCTTCGGGAGCGTCTGGATGTACGCGTCAATCGTCTTGAATTGTTTCTTGTTGGTCTTCATCCAACTCACCGGTCCGTCGCGTCTTTCGGTCGCGGCTCGTAGCGGAGGATGACGCCACCCGACTTCAGCGGCCTCGCCTCCAGCAATTTGAGCTTCAATCGGTCCGGACCCTCCTTGAACAACGGCTTCCCACGGCCGAGGATGACCGGCGCGACCGCCAAGTCCAGTTCGTCG
>DATGWB010000084.1:0-4437 GCA_035299725.1 Thermoplasmata archaeon | reverse complement strand
GGTCGTCGGGGTCTTGCTCCCGGCGACGTCGTTGGTCTCCCATCTCCCGTTCGCGGACGGCCGGCGGCTGATTGCGGCGGGCGTCCCTGTCGCCCTCGGGACGGACTTCAACCCGAACTGCTGGTGCGAGTCGACGCAACTCACGATCGCACTGGCGTGCCACCACAATGGCCTCCTGCCGGCGGAGGCGGTGGTCGCCGCAACGATCAACGCGGCGCACGCGATCGGATTGGCAGACGAGGTCGGGAGCTTGGAGCCAGGAAAACTGGCGGACCTCGTGATCCTCGGTGTCCCCTCGTATCGCCACCTCGGGTATCGCATCGGGGGGAACGCGGCCCGCGTCGTCATCAAGCGAGGCGCGGTCGTAGTCGGCGGCCCACTCCGGTAGACAGGCCCCGTCCATCGCCGGCGACGCATTCTTCCGTCCGACTCCGATGCCGCACGGGAGGGCAGACATGATCGCGAGAACATGGCACGGCGTGACGCCGTCATCCAAAGCCGACGCGTACCTCGACGTTCTGAAGGAGTCCGGGCTGAAGGAATATCGGGAGACACCCGGCAATCAGGGCGTGATCGTCCTCCGCCGAACCGAGGGCGACCGGACGCACTTCCTGCTGATCACGTTCTGGGAGTCGTTCGATGCAATCCGCCGATTCGCGGGGCCGAATCCGGACCGGGCGGTGTACTATCCCGAGGACAAAGAGTTCCTCCTCGAATTCGAGCCGACCGTCACCCATTACGACGTGCTGATGTCGCCCGAGAATCGCGATAGGCCGCGCCGAGTGGAAGGCCCTTACGGCGGCTGGGAGACCGTGGCGTTCTCGAGCCGGGAGCCCGCGCGAATCGTCATCATGTCCCCGATGATGCTCGAGGCGATTCGCGCTCCCTCCTCGATCACGCAGCCGCGGGAGATCACGCTGTCGACGATCTCCGCGGCAGCCCCGATCACGCTGCCCTCGAGGACGATGCTGTTGCGGACGACCGCGTTCCCCTCGACCCGCGCGGATTCGTAGAGGCAGGCGTTGTCCACCAGGCTTCCGGATCGGAGGATCGCATTCGCCCCGACGTAGCAGGGACCGCGGATCGTGACGCCTTCGTCGACCCGCGCCGCCGGATCGAGGATCACGGGTCCCTCGCTCTTCACGCCCGCGCGGCGGAGCGGCTTCCCCTCCCGCCGGACGACCTCCATGCTCGCCTTCCACAGGTCGTGCGGACGTCCGATGTCCATCCACACGCCATCGATCCGGGAGCCGTACAGCGGCAGGCCTTTCGAGAGGAGCTTCGGGAACAGGTCCTTTGAGAAGTCGAACTTCTGGTCCGGCGGGATGAACTCGAGGACTTCCGGCTCGAGGACGTAGATGCCCGCGTTCGCGAGGTTCGAGAAGGCCTCCTCCTTCCGCGGCTTCTCCTTGAACTTCTGGATGCGGCCCTTCGAGTCGAGGCCGACGATCCCGAACTGCGTTGGGTCCTCGACGTCGGTCAGGGCGATTGTCACGACGCCGCCCTTCCGCTTGTGAAAATCGTACAGCGCCTTGAAGTCGACGTCACACAGGATGTCGCCCATCGCGACGAGGAACGTGTCGTCGATGAACATCCCGACGCGGCGCACGGCGCCCGCGGTGCCCGCCGGGTTCTCCTCGAAGCTGTACACGATGGACGCGTTGTATTCGAGGCCGTCGCCGATCGACTTGATCAGGGTGTCCGACAGGTACGCGGTCGTCACGATAATCTCGTGGAATCCGGAGGCCGCCAGGGAGCGGAGCACGTAGTCGATGCACGGACGGCCTGCGACCGGGATGAGCGGCTTTGGCCGCTTGTACGTCAGCGGTTTCAGACGCGTGCCTTCGCCGCCCGCCAGGACGACCGCCTTCATCGGCCGATCTCCACTTTGCCTTTCTCGAGGAGAGCCTTGAGGGCCGCGTCCGCGGAGGCTTCGAGCTTCTTCTCGTCCAGGAGAGCATCCCGGACCGCCCGGTTCTGCTCGCGCAGCAGGGTCCGGGACTCCCGGGCCTCCGAGCGCTTCGCGCCCTTGATTGACAGGACCTTCTCGCGCATCTCGACGACCTTCGCGTGGACCTCGTCGGCTTTGCCGCGCGCAGCGAGGAACGCCTCGTGCTTCTCGTCCCCGTCGTGGACGAGCGCCGCGATCTGGTGGACGATCCCGAGGGTCTCTTCGTGCACGGCCCGGGCCCTCTCGCTGAGGCCGACGGCGGCCTCGTGCTCCTTCTCCGCGGCCTCGAAGAACTCGGTAATGCCGGAATCGATGTCCTTGATCTCTTTCGCGATCTTGTCTTGATCCGCCTTGAGGACCTCGAGCTGTTTGAGGCGTTTCATCGAGTCCTTGAGTTCGCCGAGCAGCTCATTCTCAGCGCTCAGCGTCAGGGACGCGGTCTGCTGCCGCATCTCCATCGCGGTGACCCGCCGTTTCATGGCGCGCAGCTCCGCGCCGACGTCGGCGTGGCCGGAGCCGCGAAGCTTCCGTTTCATTTCAATCAGGGCTTTCGCCTTCGCCTGGAGCTCGTCCCGTTTCTCCCGGTGCTTTCGGGCCTCCCCCGCGAACGAGGCCCGGCGGTCCTTGAGTCCTCGGAGCTTCACGCCGATCTCCCGCTTCGTTTCGTGGACGAGATCGCGCTCCTGGCGGAGGAGCGCGGCCTCCTGGTTCAAGGCATCGCGCTTCTCCAGGAGACTCTGGAGCTTGATCTCGGCCTGATCGAGTTCAGAAAGGGTCTTTCTCCGGACCATCGGGTCCCCCGGGCAAGATAGAATGCAGCGATTGACGGATGTCGCATTAACCTTTCGCCAGGCGGACGGCGTCGGCGATGCGACCGATTTCCTCGGGGGACAACTCCTCGACGCGACGCGTGCGGAACGGCACGGCCGGCAGAAGGGCTTCGAGCGCCTCCCGCGAGCTCGCCACGGCCTTCCAGCCGAGGCGCAGGCCGTTCTCGACCGTCTTTCGCCGATGCTGGAAGAGGACATCGACGACCGCATCGTATTGTTCCGGTTCCGCGATCGGGAACGGGGCGGGACGGGGTTCGAGCCGCACGAGCGCCGAGTCCACGCGGGGCTGGGGATAGAACGCGTTGCGCGGCACCCGCTCCACGATCTCGCACGTGGACCGACGATAGACGCCGACGCTCAGCCGTGAGTAATCCGCCGACGCGGGCTTCGCGATCATCCGGCGCGCGAACTCCCATTGGTACATCAAGACGGCGCGACGGAACGGCTCGTCGAGCAACCGGAAGGTGAGCGGGGACGAGATCTGGTACGGCAGGTTCGAGGCCATGATGTCGAAGCGAGGCCATTCGATGGTCAGCGCATCACCCTCGATCACCTCGACGCCAGGGAGGCTCTCACGCAAATACTCCGCGAACCGGCGATCGGCCTCGATGGCCACGACGTGTCGGGTCCGCTCGGCCATCAGGCGAGTGAGGACCCCGAGGCCCGGGCCGATTTCCAGGACGGTATCGGACGGCCCGATCCGCGCGTGGTCCACATGCCGCAAGGCTACGCGGGAGTCGACCAGGAAATGCTGACCCAGGCTCTTCCTCGGGCGGATTCCGAGCCGGTCGAGCACGCGGCGGGGGGCCTCGTCCACCCCGGGCGGGACTGACTCCGGGCGCTTTAGGGTTGCGTGGGGCCGGTCGAGTTCGCGTCGAAGTCGGTCGCGTGGTACGCCATCGTCGTGTACGTCGTCGTGGGGTCGATGCCTCGCGCCGTCGGGCTGATCGACAACGTGGCCTGGTACGGGCCGTCAATCCCCGCCGCACGGATGTTCGGGCCGGCGAAAGAGAACTCAGCCCACTGCGTTCCTTCTTGCAAGCACACCTGGCTGAAGGACCTCGCGATCTCGGGAGACCCGGACGCCGCCGTGAGCAGTCCGGACAAATCGAAGCTCGCGGTCGCGAACACCTCGACCTCCGCTCGAATCACGAGCGCGTCGAAGGTTCCGTCGCCGTTCCGATCGGGAGTGAGCTCCTGGAACCGTCCGGTATATCGGAGGAGCTCCACCGTCGGGTCGAAGTCCGCGGCTCGATAGGTCGACGTCGTCCCGCATAGCGTCTCCGGATAGTAGACCGGCTGAGGCGGAAGGATCGTGCCGATCGGGATTGGTGTCACGTTGCCGCCCGCGTAGACCAGCGAGCTGTAGTACAACGTGAGGCTGAAATCCCAGGGACCGTCGACGCCGGACTGGAGGATCTGGTCTCCCCGGAACCGCAAGACGACGCTCGTGTCGGTGGTCGCGAGGTCGAAGTCCCGATAGGCGGATGCGATGAACCGGACGACATTCGTGCTCGCGCCCTTCGAGAGGTATCCGCTCAACGTGTAGTGACCCGCCACGTTCACGTGCACATCGGCCCGGAGTTCGAGGAAGTCGGCGAGGCCGTCCCCGTCGAGGTCGACCGCGGAATCCGTGTGGCCGCCGGTGAAGATCGC
>DATGWB010000083.1:0-4114 GCA_035299725.1 Thermoplasmata archaeon | reverse complement strand
TGGCTTGCGGCGGCTCATCCTAGCCGAGAAATTCAGCGCTGCCCGCCGCTTGGCCCAAATCCTGTCAGAAGGGATGGCTGAGAAGGTCCGGGCAGACGCCTCCAGCTACTTTACGTTCTCGTCCGGCGAGGACGAAATCATCATTTTTCCGCTTCGTGGCCACATCGTCGAGATCGACTACCCGGATTCCGAGCGGGACTGGGTCGAAACGGATCTCGATGCCCTCGTGGACATGGAACCGGTCCGCTTGGAAGCGCCACCCGCCCTGCATGATGCGCTCCGACGTCTCGCGGACTCGGTCGACGAAGTCGTCCTCGCGACGGACTACGACCGCGAGGGCGAACTGATCGGCGTCGAGGCGCTCGAGACCCTCCGCGCGCAGCATCCGAACCTCCCCGCCCGCCGGGCACGGTTCAGCGCCATGACGACGTCCGAGGTCCGTCGGGCCTTCGAGAATCTCGTCGAACCCGATTGGGCGTTGGCGGAGGCCGCGGCCGCGCGGCAGCGCATCGACCTCGCGTGGGGCGCCGTCCTCACGCGATTCTTGACCGTCGAGTGCGGCTCCGAGCGGCAGGTGCTCTCCGCGGGACGCGTGCAGACCCCCACCTTGCGACTGGCCGCGGACCGGGAACGGGACCGGGAGGACTTCGTGCCGCGACCCTTTTGGAACGTCGTGCTGGTCGCGGGCGAACCGTCGTTCGAGGCGACCGCCGTCGGCGGGCCTTTTTGGGACGAAGGCGGGGCGAGGGCGCTCGTCGCGCTGGCGGGTCTTGGGGACACGGCCGTCGTCGAGCAAGTCGAGCGGCGCGATCACCGCGAGCCCCCGCCGGCTCCCTTCAACACGACTTCCTTCCTCGCGCAAGCTTCTCGGATGGGGCACAGTCCGTCCCGGGCCATGGCGGCCGCGCAAGAGCTGTACGTGCGAGGCGAAATCAGCTATCCTCGCACCGACAACACGGTGTACCCGCCGTCCCTGCCCGTCCGCGAGATCCTCGGCCGGTTGCAGAAATCCCCCTACCATGCATACGCCGCGCGACTCCTGGAGCGTCCGGAACTCGAGCCGAGCCGCGGGCCGATCCACACGACCGATCATCCGCCGATCCATCCGACCGCCGCACCAGGGAAGCGTCGACCCGGAATGCGGGTGACGGTGTACGACATGATTGCCCGCCGCTTTCTGGCGACGTTATCGCCTCCGAGCCTGTCCACGATCACGGAGGTCCATCTCCGGGTCGGCGACACCGCGTTCCTCGCGGTCGGTCGGTCGATGGTCGAGCCGGGGTGGCGAGAAATCCTGCCGGACGAGCATGAGGTCGCCCAGCTTCCGGACGTCCAGCAGGGCCAGGAACTCACCGTCCGCGAAGTGCGGGTCGTCGATGATCGAACGACGCCCCCTCCTCTACACACGCAGGGGACGCTCCTCCTCACGATGCAACGGCTCGGCCTCGGCACGAAATCGACGCGTCACGAGATCCTCGACCTCCTGTTCCGCCGGCAATACATCGGGGGCCGCTCGATCCGGACCACGGCGGCGGGACGCGCCCTGGTCGACGCCCTCACGATCTACGGTCCCGACGTCACAGATCCGGAGATGACGCGCCACCTCGAGGACCGGATGACCGCCATCGCGGAGGGCCGCGCGACCCTGGCGGAGGTGGTCGACGAATCGCGGCGTGACTTGCACGAGGTGCTCGCGGAACTCCGAGCGCACCAACCCTCATTGGTGCGGTGGCTGCGAGACGCGACCTTCTTGGAGAAGGACTTCGGTCCCTGCGATGCATGCCCCGATGGCCGGATGGTGCGCCGACGCGCCCGGAACGGCTGGTCCTTCCTCGGATGCAACCGGTTTCCGGCGTGCCGAAGACGATTGCGCCTCAGCGCCCTCGGTCAACGACTGCCCTGGGCGGAACCGGAGGCGGTGCCCGAGGCGATGCGGACTCCGCCCGCGACCCCGGCCACCTGACCGACGCGCGATCGACGATTCGGGAGCTTACTTCATCATCATGCCGGGCTTCATCATGCCCTTGACTTCGCGCGCCGACATGTCCTGATGATGCGTGTCTTTCACGTGCATCTGCGTCATCTTGACGATCTCGTTCTCGTTGTGGCTCTGCATCATGAAGCCACAGTCGCACTGAACCATCTTCATGTCCATCATGTTCGAAGGCATCGAAACAACCTCCCGCCTCACCCCAGGCAGGATACGCTCGGATGATTCGGGGGCTATATGAACGCTCGCCACAAACGCCGATGACTCCGCCTCGACGCGAAAGTCTTGATGCAGGGCGCGATATCCGGATGGGGGCAGGCGATGGTCTTCGTCCGGGACGTGATGACCCGCGACGTCATTGTCATCGACCCGGATCGCACGGTCCTCGACGCGGCGAAACGCATGGCCGCGAAGAAAATCGGAGGGCTGGTCGTCGTCCAGGACGGTCGGCCGATCGGCCTGATCACGGATCGCGACATTCTGTGGCAGGTCACGTCGAAGGGGAAGAATCCCGCCAAGGTCCTGGTCCGCGACGTCATGACCTCGCCGGTCGCCACGGTGAGCCCGCTGACGACCTTGCGGGCCGCTGCGCGGGTGATGCTAGACAAGAACACGCGATGGATCGTCGTCACGCGCCTCGACAACGTAGAGGGAATCATCACCGCGAGCGACCTCACGTGGGGTTTCCTCGAGACCTTCGCGCGGGCATCGAAGCGAGGCATCGCACCGAGGTAGGCGGCCGACCTCTCATCGAGGAAGCAGCCATAGGAAGAGGTACGCCCGGACGATCCCGCCAATCAAGTTGGCGAGGACGAAGGGCCACCGACCGATCGCGTGACCTTCCTCGTTCAGCAGGGAATAGAAGTAATTCACTGCGGTGTCGCTCATGAACGGGATTGCGAGCAAGATCGCCAGGCCGATCGCGCCGGTCCGCCGCACGAACGCTTCGAGGAGTTTGAGGACCCGCTTGCCGATCGGATGCCGGTCCATCCAGCGCTCGATGTACGGATTGACCTTGTTCCCGACGAAGAAGACGACGACCGCGCCAACCGCCTTGCCGAGCCCGAGGGCGATCGCTTTGAACGCCGGATTGATTTCCGGATACAGCAGGAGGAGCAGCTCGACCGGAATCGGCAGGACGACGGCCGCAGAGATCGCGTAGAGGAACAGGCCGAAGAGGTAAGCCACGACGCCGGCCGACTCCAAGCCGAGTTGGAATGCGGCCCACATGAGTACGCCGATGTCGGACCCTCTCTCCGCCACGCGAATGGATGCAGATGACTAAAGGGCTTCTGCGGGAGGTCCCGCTGACTTTATCGGGACGCATCAAATCCCGTTATCATGATGCGCCTCACCACGATTGCCCTGGTGGTTTCCGACGCGAAGAAGTCAGCGAAGTGGTACACCGAGAAGCTCGGGTTCGAGATCCGAGATCACCAAGGCCATTGGATCACTGTGGCACCGAAGAAGGAGAACATCGCATTCCACCTGTGCGAAGGCCTCCATCCGCTGGAACCGGGGAACTCCGGGATCTCCTTCGTCGCGAAGGACGTCAAGATGGAGGAGCGGGCCCTGAGGAAGGCCGGCGTCGAGTTCACGACCCCAACGACGACGGAAGACTGGGGGACTTACGCGATGTTCAAAGATCCGGACGGGAACGAGTTCTGGCTCATCGAAGAATGAGCCCGGCTAAACGCCGCGCGAGAGCCGTTCGCGGATGAACCCCGCCGTGCGCGCTGCGAGGGCCATGATGGAGATCATCGGGTTCACGCCCGGCGCGGTCGGCAGAACGCTTCCATCGCCGATCCACAGATTCCGTACGTCGTGCGACTCGCCCGTCGGCTTCGCGGCCGAGGTCTTCGGATCGGTTCCCGCCCTGGCGGAGCCCATCGGATGGGCCGAGAAGAGGGCCACTCCGTTCTCTCGAATGCCCAGCCGACCCAAGCGATCAATGAAGGCATCGAACTCTGCCTCGCGAATCGGCCCCCTTCCGTCGCCGACGGAACACTCTCGAAGGTGCAGAGACCCCATCCGAAGCGCGCCAGCCGCCCGCTGAATCCGCGCTGCCTCCTGCAATCCTCGCGTGAGGTTTCGCCGGTCCCGGGTCGAGAGGCGATACTCGAG
>DATGWB010000082.1:0-14130 GCA_035299725.1 Thermoplasmata archaeon | reverse complement strand
TTCGGGCCTTTTGCCCGTGGCGACGTACTCGGCGACGAGGCGACCGACGGCCGGAGAGAGCTTGAATCCATGGCCGCTGAAACCGACCGCGACGAAGAGGCCGTCGGGGCCAATTCGATCGAGGATCGGATACGAATCCGGCGTGACGTCGTAGGCACCCGTCCATCCCCCTCGCGGTTGCGCATCCCTCATCCTCGGAAATCGTTTCGCGAGCCGCGTGCGCAAGTCGCGGACCGTGGCCCCCGGAATCGACTCCGTGAACGCGTGCCCCGGCATCGTCTTCCGCGGGTCCGTGTTCATGTAGCCGGCCAGGGTGTCCTTCTCCCCTTCGGGCCGCGAGTACGTGTTTCCGTAGAAGTCGAAGTGGATTCTGGGCGGTGGGCCAAAGTCGACGGGTCGTCGCAGGATGGCGACTTCCCCCCGGACAAATCGCACCGGCAAACGAGGGGCCACGGTCGCGGCCAGGTCCCGCGTCCAATTCCCCGCTGCCAGGATGATTCGCTCGGTGGAGAGGAGTCCCGCTCCGCGGATCTTGACGCCGACGACCGATCCCGACCGCGTCGCGATGGACGCGACTTCCTGATTGCCGAAGACCTTCGCCCCTTCCGCCTCGGCCGCTTTGGCGAAGCCGTGGGCGGTGGCAATCGGGTCCGCGTATCCCGCATCCGGGTCGTGGACGACGGCGACGTAGTCGGACACCTCGAGCTCGGGCTCCAGCATCTTCGCCTCCAAAGGGGTGAGCCGTTCGGCCCGGACTCCCTCCGCACGCAGTAGGTCGACCAATGCCCCGAATGCCGGGAGATCCCGCTCTCGCGTTCCGCAGAGGAAACCGGTCGTTCGGAAATCAGCAGAGAAGCCCGTCTCCTTCTCGAATCGTTGGAAGAACGCCAGGCTCTCCCGCGCGAGTCGGATGCCGATCCGGGCCTCGTAATGTTGACGGACCAGCGCACCGCTGTGGCCCGTGGCCCCGGCCGCGAGGTGCGTCCTCTCGAGCACGACGACCCGTACCCCCCGTCGGGCGAGGTGCCACGCGATGCTGGTCCCCATGCAGCCGCCGCCGACGACCACAGCATCGGCCGAGCGCGGGACACCGGATGGCGGCACGGTGTCCCGCATCGATTGCACCCTTATCGTGCTTTCCTTCGCGATATTTCTATTCACGTATCTGAATAGATATCATCCGCGAATGACAATCCTTTATCTCCGAGGACTTCCGATGCGCGGGCGTGCCGGACACATGGAGGCTCGGCGTTGGAGATGAACGTGCCCGAGTCGCCATCGTGGGCTGCGGCGGTGCCGGCTGCAATGTTCTGCGCCGCATCGCGGCGCCGCCGAACGCGACCCGCATCGCGATGAATGACGTGATCCATCCGTCCATGGCGGAGGTCTCGAGTCGCATTCTGGTGGTCGCCGATTCCCTTCAGGCATACGCCTCGATGGACGAGAAGGCCGTCCCGAACATGGAGACGGACGAGGAGAAAGAGATCTCCGCCGCGCTGCTCGATCGGGACATCGTGGTCATGCTCGGCGGCCTCGGCGGCGAACTCGGCGGCTGGGGTATGAGCCTCGTCGGCCGGGTCGCGAGGATTCTGGGCGACGCCAGCGTCGCCTTCGCCACAGTTCCGTTCACAATCGAGGGACCGATTCGGCGACAACTTGCAGAGGCCCAGCTCCGACTTCTACAGAAACGGGCAGACGGCGTTGTAACGTTCGGCAACGATCGACTCCTGCAAGTTGCTCGGGACCTGCCGGTGACGAAAGCGTTCGCGGCCTTAGGGGCAATCATGGCTCGACCCGCCGCGGAGCTGGGTGCGGCCCTCAGCCGGTCTGACGTTGCGCCGGTCCGTCGGACGCTCGCGCGCGTGCGAGAATGGCGATTCGGGATGGGCGCGGGACGGGAGAAGCACCGATGCTTCGTCGCCGTGGAAGAAGCGTACGCGTCCCCGTGGTTTGCGTCGCTCCCTGAGGAGATCAGTCACGCGATTGTCCTAATGTCCGTCCCCGAACCGGATAAAGATGAGACTGAAATTCTTCAGGAGGTGCGTCGGAGATCGCCACAAGCAGTGATCGCGTGGTCGA
This sequence comes from Thermoplasmata archaeon, assembly GCA_035299725.1. Classification (GTDB taxonomy): domain Archaea; phylum Thermoplasmatota; class Thermoplasmata; order RBG-16-68-12; family RBG-16-68-12; genus RBG-16-68-12. The sequence goes on along the minus strand of DATGWB010000082.1, from coordinate 12,051 downwards.
GCCGGCCATCCGCCACCGCGGACGACCGCACGTTCGTGCAAGTTCTCGCCGGCATCTGACCGAATGCCGATTTTCGCACGCCGGTGAACGCAGCCTTGAAATACATCGTCCGCATCCGGTCCGTGCTACGGATTCGCACGGGTGCCCTATGTCTTCCATCGGGAAGGAAATACGCATGCGACGGGTCCTGCGAGGGGGCAAGACCCTGATCGTCGCGATGGACCACGGCGTCTCGTCCGGACCCGCCGCCGGGCTCGAGGACATCCGCAAGGCCGTGGCAAATGTCGCGAAAGGCGGCGCGACGGCCGTGGTGCTTCACAAAGGGGTTGTGCGATTCGCGAAGGACTATTTCGACGAGGGATTGTGCCTCGTCCTGCACCTCAACGCGTCGACTTCAATCAGCACGCACCCCAATCGAAAAATTCTCGTCACACAGGTGGATGAAGCGATCTCGTATGGTGCCGACGCAATCAGCGTCCACGTGAATCTTGGCGGCGAGGACGACGATCGGATGATCGAAGACCTCGGGATGACCGCGACGGCATGCGATCGATTCGGCTTCCCGCTCCTCGCGATGATGTATCCCCGCGGGTCGAAGATCAAGAACCCCTACGATGTCGATGTCGTTAAGCATGTGGCGCGGGTCGGCGCCGAGCTGGGTGCCGATATCGTGAAGACGCTCTACACCGGCGCGCCGGAGACGTTCAAGGAGGTCGTTCGGGGCTGTCCCGTCCCGGTCGTTGTCGCAGGCGGCCCGAAACTGGACTCGGATCGCGCAGCCCTCGAAATGGTCGACGGAGCGCTCTCCGCTGGCGCCGTCGGTGTCTCGATGGGGCGGAACATCTTCCAAGCGAAAGATCCGATCGGCATGACGCGGGCGATCGCCCGCATGATCTTCGACGGCGCCTCGGTCGACGAGGTCTATCGCGGGTGAGTCCCCATGGACCGCCTGGTTTGGGTGGGGGCCTTTCCCCACGCGGACAACGAGGACGTTCGGTCGATCGTCTCGGCCGCGCTGGAGGCCGGCTTTGACGAAATCGTCCTGGCGGAACGGGACGAGTCGCTCCGCGAGCTCGGGCGCTTCTCCCCGATTCTCCTGAAAGACAACATCTTCTTTTTCGACGACGCGGAAATCGGCCGCCTCGCGACGATTCGCTCGGCGAAGGACGAAACCTCCGTCCGCGCACTGAAGGGCGCCACGAAACACGTCGTCGTCCGGACGGAAGACTGGAAGATCATCCCGCTCGAGAACCTGATCGCTCATCTCCAGGGGAGCGGGACGCGACTCCTCGTCGAGGTCCACGACGCCGCCGAGGCGAAGCTCGTCTTCGAGACGATGGAAGTCGGTGTGGACGGCATCCTGCTCACACCCGATTCATCGAACGAGATCCGCGCGGTCCGAGGTCTCCTCGAGTCCGCGCGACAGGACGTGTCCCTCGTTCGAGCGAAGGTCACCTCGGTTCGACCGATTGGGCTCGGCGACCGCGTGTGCGTCGACACGTGTTCCCTCTTGCGGGATGGAGAGGGGATGCTCGTCGGGAACAGCTCCGCGGGCCTGTTCCTCGTCCACGCGGAGACCGTCGAGACGGGTTACGTGGCGGCCCGCCCGTTCCGGGTGAACGCAGGGGCGGTCCACGCCTACATCTACCTCCCGGGTGGCCAGACGAAGTACCTGAGCGAACTCCGGGCGGGGGACGAGGTCCTCGCGGTGGACTCCGAGGGCCGCGCGCGCGCCGTGATCGTCGGTCGGATCAAAGTCGAACGCCGCCCTCTCCTGCTCCTCGAGGCGGAGGCGGACGGCCTTCGCCATGCGACGATCGTCCAGAATGCCGAGACGATTCGGTTCGTGACTCCGGATGGAGGCTCGGTTGCCGTGGGTCAGGTGAAAGCCGGCGACGAGGTGCTCCTGCGGGTCGAGGAAGGCGGCCGCCATTTCGGAATGCGGATTCGAGAGACGATTGCGGAGCGGTGAGATGACGAAGCTCGCGGCGGTGATCCGCGCGGACAACGAGGGGGAGGCGGAGCGTCAGGCTCGAACAGCCCTCGAAAGGGGCGCGGACCTCGTCGAGCTTCGCCTCGACTACATGCGGGATTTGGGACCGGCGAAAATCCGGAGACTCGCGAACCGCGTCGGTCCTCGGGCGATTGCGACCTTGCGCTCACCGATCCAAGGAGGCGCAGGCGCCATACGTCCTCTTCAGCGCACGCCGCTCCTCAAGGAGATTTGCTCTGAGCCCTTCGCGTACGCGGACCTCGAGCTGGAGACGGATCGTGAGGATCTCGAGTCACTCGGCCGCCTTGCGTCCCGCAACCGGACGAAGGTGATCGTGTCCCACCATTTTGTCCAGGCTGCCGAGGCGCATCGGGTTTCGGAGGCCCTCGAGTCCTGCACGGCGCTGGGCGACCTCGCAAAGGTCGCCGTCCCGGTCCCCGAGTTTGAGGACGCAATTCAGCTCGTGGATCTTGCCCGGACGTGGCGCGGTCGTCCGCATCCCTTCGTCCTAATCGGGATGGGCGTTGGCGGCATGGTGACCCGTGCCCTCGCGGACGTACTGGGCCAGGAAATCCAGTATGCGTCGTGGGGACTCCCGGCCACTATAGGTCAACTTTCCCTGGGGACGGCGACCCGTCTCCGTGGCCGCGAACCGATGATTCTCGGCGTGATCGGCCATCCGATTGAGCACTCGATATCCCCTACAATCCATGAAGCGGCCCTCGCCGTCTTGGGCCTGCCCGCCGTCTACCTGCCTTTCGATCTCCCGCCCGACGCGTTGGACGGTTTCTTCCTCGCGGCCGAACGGCTGCGAATCCGAGGTTTCAATGTGACAACCCCGCACAAGGAGACGGTCGCTCGGTCCGTTGACGAGCTCGATGGCGACGCGGAGCGGCTCGGAGTGGTGAATACGGTCGTCCTAAGGGACGGCTGGACCACCGGCCACAACACGGACGTTTACGGGTTCCGCATGTCCTTGCGGTCTCTTGGCCTGCGGGTCGGTGACCGAAAGGCCCTCGTCGTCGGTGCCGGCGGCGCCGCCAAGGCGGTCGTCGACGTCCTGCTCCGGGAAGGCGCCCATGTCCAATTGACGAATCGTACCATCACACGGGCGGAGGCCCTCGCCGAGTCCTTCGACGAACGGATCGACGTCCTCCCGATCGGAGCTCTACCCCGAGGAGGTCCGTGGGACCTGCTGGTGAATGCGACCCCGGCCGGGACGAAGGGAGTATCCGATGGCCTCCCCGTGCCCGAGTCCGTGATCGGAGAGGCGGGGTTCATCTACGATCTCGTGTACAATCCGTTGGTCACGCCGCTCCTTCGGACCGCGAAGAGGCTGAACCGCCCTGGCGCCTCCGGGCTCGAGATGCTTCTCCATCAGGGAGCGAAATCGTTCGAGCTCTGGACGGGGCAGGCCGCGCCCTTCGATGCGATGCAGCGGGCCGCGAAGGAGGCGTTACGGTGATGGCCCAAGCCTCATGTTTCGGCGCGGGCACGATCGTCAATGCGATCGCGACCGGCAAAGGCGCAGCTTTCGGTCTCGCCTTCCGCGTCACGGCGACCGCCCACACCAGAGCCGGAAGGGTCGGCGTCCAGGTCGACCTGCCGGACGGACTCGACCCGGCACTTGTCCGAGCGTGTGTCCAGCGGGTCCGTCGAAGGACGCGCCGCACGGCCGGTATCGAGGTCACCATCGACTCGGAGATTCCTGTTTCTCGCGGGCTGAAGAGCAGCTCCGCCGTGGCGAACGCGGTCGTCCTCGCGTGCGCCCGCGCCCTCGGCGCGCAGCTCGAACCACTCGAGATCATCGGAATCGGGGTGGACGCAGCCTTCGACGCGGGCGTGACGATCACGGGCGCCTTCGACGATGCGTGCGCATCCTTCTTCGGCGGCATCGTGGCGACCGACAACCGCGCGAGGAAGATTCTCGTCCAAAGTCGCTTTCCGGAGGGGCTCCTAGCCATTGTCCAGGTGCCGAATCGGACGATCACGAAGCCGAGCCTAAAGGATACCGATTTTGTCACGATTCGCCCTCAGGTCGAGGAGGCGTTTCGCCTCGCGCTGAGCGGCGACTTCTTCGGCGCATTGGAGGCGAACAGCGCGGCCTACGCGCCCCTCCTCGGCGTCGACGAGGCGCCGGCGATTCGTGCTCGGGCCGCGGGCGCGAAGGCCGCAGGAATCACCGGCACAGGCCCTGCGATCCTCGCGTTGGCAGACCAAGCCCACATGGATGGCGTTCGACGGGCGATGGACGACGGCTCGTGCGAAGTCCGCGTCGTGAGCTTGAACACGGTCGAGTCGCGGGAGGTGATCGTCTGAGGTACCGAGCACGCGCCTCACGGGTCTCGGGCACGATTCGGGCCCCGCCGTCGAAGAGCTACACCCACCGCGCGGTCATCCTCGCCGCCTTGTCTCATGGTCCTTGCCGAGTGCGGCGGCCCCTCCTCTCAGAGGATACCGCGGCGACGATTGACGGCATGGTTGCGTTCGGCGCGGAAATTGAACGGACTGCGGATGGGCTCCGGGTCGCCTCGGAGTCTCTACGCCCGCCCGGGACACGGATCGACGCCCGGAACTCCGGGACCACGTTGCGTCTCCTCGCGGGGGTCGCCGGACTCCTCGAAGGCTCGACGACAATCTCGGGTGATGCGAGCCTCCAAAAGCGGCCTATGGGCCCGCTCCTCGAAGCCCTCACGGGTCTCGGTGCTCGCGCCCGGTCTCTCTCGGGCGATGGTCGTCCTCCCGTCGAGGTCGAAGGAGTCCTCCGCGGTGGCCGCGTCTCCCTATCCGGCTCTATGAGCTCCCAATTTCTTTCGAGTCTTCTCATTGCGTGTCCTCTTGCGTCGAATCCATCCGAAATCCGCGTCCTTCCCCCGCGGCGATCGGAGCCATATGTCGAGGTCACGCGGCAAGTGGTCCGGGCATTCGGTGTGGAAGTTGGGGTGGACGAGGACACGTACCTCGTGCCCGGCGGCCTAGCGTATCACCCGACGGATGTCGACGTACCGGGGGACTTCTCATCGGCCGCCTTTCCACTCGTCGCCGCGGCGATCACCGGCGGAGACGTGACCGTCGAAGGACTCGACCTCCGCTCGCCTCAAGGCGATCGCCGGATCGCCCCGCTCCTGACGTCGTTCGGCGCGCGGGTGGACATGGCGCCGGATCGTGTGCGGGTCCGAAGCGGGCCCCTCATCGGGCAGACGGTGGACGTCCGGGATACACCGGATCTCTTCCCGATCTTGGCAGTCCTCGCGACGCAGGCGAAGGGGGAGACGCACTTCGTGAACGGAGAGCATCTCCGAATCAAGGAGAGTGACCGGATCGCGTCGACGGTCGCTATGCTGCGGGCTTTGGGTGCCGATGCGGCGCCCACCGCGGACGGTTGCGTCGTTCATGGACCGGCGAGCCTTCACGGGGCGTTCATTGACTCCCGGGCCGACCATCGCATCCTGATGGCCGCCGCAATCGCCGGTCTCGCCGCGGACGACTCGGTGGATATCTCGGATCCCTGGTGCTTCCGCGTCTCATATCCATCGTTCCTCGACGATATGCGCGCCCTTGGGGCCCTTCACGAGGTGGTCGGATGAACGTCTTCGGCGCGCGGTACCGGACCACGATTTTCGGGACGAGCCACGGTCCGTTCGTCGGCTGCACGATCGAAGGCCTGCGCTCTGACACGCGGGTCGACACGGCCTTCGTCCAGGCGCAGCTCGACCGCCGCCGTCCGGGGCAGAGCCTCGTCACCAGTCAGCGCAAGGAGTCGGACCGCGTCGAATTCTCGGAAGGCATCGCGGACGGGCTCGCGACGGGCGAGCCCATTGTGGCCCTTATCCGCAACGAAGACGTGCAATCCAAATCCTACTCCGCCGTCGCACGCGTCCCACGGCCCGGGCACGGAGACTTCACCGCGGCGATGAAGTATGGAGGGAAGAGCGATCTCCGCGGGGGTGGCCAACTCTCGGGCCGGATGACGGCTCCGCTGGTTGTCTCCGGGGCGATTGCCCGACAGGTGTTGGAGCCGAAAGGGGTACGGTTCTACGCCCATGCGGCTCAGATAGGCCGGGTCACAGCGCAACCCGTCAGCCTGCAACAAATCGAGGCCAACGTCGAACGTAACGCGGTTCGCTGTGCCGACGTCGAGGCGGCGGACCGCATGATCGAGGAGATTGAGGCCGCCCGGAAGGACCGCGACAGCGTCGGCGGCATCATCGAGGCCGTCGTGACGGGTCTCCCTCCCGGAGTGGGCGAGCCGTTCTTCGAGTCCATCGAGTCGGCGCTCGCCCATCTCCTCTTCTCGATTCCCGCCGTCAAGGGCGTCGACTTCGGCGCGGGCTTCCGCGCGGCGTCCATGCGCGGGAGCGAGCACAACGATCCGTTCGCGGTCGAGGCCGGTCGAGTCGTGACCGAGACGAACCATGCGGGCGGGATCCTGGGCGGCATCACGAACGGCATGCCCATCACGTTCCGCGTCGCCATCAAGCCGACCGCGTCCATCGCGAAGCCGCAGCGATCGGTCGATCTTGGGACGATGACGCCAACGGAGATCGTCGTCACGGGCCGTCACGACCCGTGCATCGTTCCGCGGGCGGTGCCCGTCGTGGAGAACGCGGCGGCGATGGCGATCCTCGATCTCATGCTCGCGGGGGGATTTCTTTGAGCGAAACGGAAATCGCGAGGCTGCGAGACGAGATCGCGGAGGTCGATCGGGAGATCATCGGCCTCGTGGCGAAGCGCCTCGATCTCGCGGCCGAGGTCGGCTTGGAGAAGAGGATTCTCAGTCGGCCCTTGCGGGATCCACGGGCGGAAGAACTGGTTCGAGCGCGCCTGTTGGCGGAGGCCAGAAAGCGAGGCGTAAGCCCATCATTCGGCGAGGGCCTGGCTCGACTTCTGATTGACGAGAGCCTGCAGCGACAGGACAGCGTCCGACCGCTGATGTCGATCCACCAGCGTGTCTTGGTGGTCGGCGGCGCGGGGCGAATGGGCCAGTGGCTCTGCCGATTCTTCCGTTCTCGCGGGTGGGATGTTGTCGTGAATGACATCGCTGGCCCCCTCGAGGGCTTCCTGTTCGAACCGGACCTGGAGAAGGGCGTGCAAGAAGCCGATGTGATCGCGGTCTCCGTGCCGATGTCGGTCTCCGCGGAGGTCTTGCACTCGATCGCGGTCATGAAACCGAAGGCCCTCGTCTTCGACGTCTGCAGCCTAAAGGCGCCGGTCGAGCGTGAGCTTCGAGCAATGAGTCGGTCCGGTCTACGGATCGCGAGCGTGCATCCGCTGTTTGGGCCGAATCTCTGGCCGATTTCGAGCGGAAACATCACGTTCAGCGATTGCGGGAACGACAAGGCGGTGCTCGAGGCGAAAGAGCTGTTCCACGCGAGCGGGGCGTCGCTCGTCGACATCCCGTTGGACAGCCACGACGAGTCGATGGCGTTCGTTCTGGGGCTGAGCCACCTCTGCCTCTTGACGTTCGCGCGGTGCGTCGCGGAAAGCCCGTTCGACCTCGCCGGGCTGAGGAGTCCTGCCGGCACGACATTCTCTCGCCTCTCGATCGCCGCCGAGGGGCTCTTGGCGGATTCTCCGACCCTGTTGAGAGACATCCAGGCGTTGAACCCCCACACGCCGCTCATTCATCGCCGGATCCGGGAGACGCTGGACGAATGGCAGAACGCCACCGCCTCGGAAGGAGCGGACTTCCTCCGGCTCATCGGTCAAACGCGAACGAATTTCGCGGGAAGGGTGTCGCGTTGAGCAAGATTCCTGTGGCAGTCCTGGGGGCGACCGGGAATATCGGCCAGCGATTCGTCAGCTTGCTCCAGGACCACCCGACGTTCGAGATTGCAGCCCTCACCTCGTCCGAGCGAAAGGTCGGCGGATACCTCAAAGACTTCTGGCGGCTCGAAGACGTTCCGCTCGCCCCGCACGTCGCCTCGATGGAACTGCAGCCACTCGACGCGGGCATCCTCCGGGCGCACGACGTCGTTGCAGCGTTCAGCGCCCTCCCGGCGGAAATCGCCGGGGACGTCGAAACGAACGCCGCCCAATCGGGCGTGCGAGTCTTTTCCAACGCGTCGTCTCACCGGATGGACGCGGACGTTCCGCTCTTGCTGCCGGAAGTGAACCCGAGCCACCTCCCGCTCGTCGAACGTCAGCCAACCTTTCGGGAGGGCGGCTTCATCGTCACGAACCCGAATTGCTCCATCACGGGCCTGGCCCTTCCGCTGAAACCCCTCGCGGACGCGCTCGACCTCACCGACGTACATGTGGCCACGTACCAGGCGCTCTCCGGGGCAGGATATCCCGGCGTCCCGTCTCTCGACATCACCGCGAACGTCGTGCCCTTCATCGAGAGCGAGGAGGAAAAGATGCGACGGGAAGCGAAGAAGATCCTCGGGTCAATGTCCGACGGCATCCTGCCGAGTCCCATCGACGTGTGGGCGAACTGCGCCCGGGTCGCGGTGCGCGACGGTCACCTCGAGGCCGTCTCGATTCCTATGAAGGATGATGTCCCCTTAGGCGAAATCGAGCGTCTCCTCTCATCGTTCCGCGGTGAACCGCACGTTCAGCAGCTGCCGACGGCCCCGAAGCAGCCGGTGATCGTCCGCGCGGAAGCGAATCGACCGCAGCCGCTGCTCGACCTCATGGCAGGCGAACCCGCGCGGGCCCGCGGGATGGCCGCGACCGTCGGCCGGATTCGCGTCGTGGGCCGCGTCGTTCGCTTCTTCGTCCTATCGCACAACACGATTCGCGGCGGCGCGGGCGGGAGCCTGCTCAACGCGGAGCTCGCACACCGGAGAGGATACCTTGACTGAGCCGTGGAAGGTCGCGAAGTTCGGTGGAAATTGCGTCAGCACCGTGGATATGTACAAGCGGATTGCGAACCTCGTCCACGAGGACCTGACGCGGAAGTTCCTCGTGGTGTCGGCAATCTCGGGCGTAACGGACTCCCTCGTCACAATCCTGGCGCAACCGCGGGAGGAGAAGGAGATCGACCCGTACGTCGCAGAGCTTCGTCGCAACCATCTCGGCCTCTTGCCGCAGTCCCGTGAAGGCTCGGATGGGAGCGGTGCGGCGATTGACGCCCTCGCGACGAAGCTGGAGCGCCTTCTTTACGGGGTCGCGTATACGGAGGAGATCACGCCGCGCACGCGGGACTTTGTCCTCTCCTTCGGGGAGAGGCTGGCCGCGCAGGTCGTCGCGGCGAATCTGCGTCAGGTGGGAATTGACGCCGCGCCGCACGAGGCAGACGCCATCGGTCTCATCACGGACGACACCTACGGGAACGCCACGGCGTTGCTCGACGAAACACGCGCGCGCCTTGCGCCGTTCCTCAAGCGCGAGGCGCAAGCGGGCCGTGTGAGCGTGATCACGGGATTCTTCGGCCTCTCCCGGGAGGGCAAGACGGCGACGTTCGGCCGCGGCGGATCCGATTACAGTGCCGCCGTCGTTGCGAACGCCCTCGAGCTGCCGACGATCGAGATCTGGAAGGATGTCGGCGGTTTCATGAGCGCGGACCCAAAGATTGTCCCGGAAGCGTTTCCCCTGTCCGCGCTTTCGTACGACGAAGCTGCAGAGCTTTCGTACTTCGGCGCGAAGGCCCTTCATCCGCGGTCGGTGCAGCCCGCGCAGGCTTGCGGCGCGTCGATTGTCTTGAAAAACATTTTCCGGCCGGACGAGACGGGCACGCGAATCGGTCCCGACACGGTAGACCGCAGCGGCGATGTCAAGAGCATCTCATATGTACGTGATCTCGCGACCCTGAAGGTGTTCGCGACGGGTGCCGGACAGAAAGAGGGACTACTCTCACAGGTGGCGACCGCCCTTACGAGCGCGGGGACGAACGTGTACAGCGCGGCGACGTCCCAGACGTGCATCGCGCTCCTCGTCGACTCGGATGCGTTGAGCCGTACGAAGAAGGCGGTTGCGCGCCTCCCGTTCGGTCTCGTTGAACGGATTGAAGTGCTGCCGCATGTGTCGCTGATCAGCTTCGTCGGCGAAGGCCTCGGATACGCCCATGGCGTTGCCGCGAGGGTGTTCCGCGCGGTTGCGGAACGTGGCATCAACGTGCAGCTCATCTCGGCGGGCGCCTCGATGGTCGCATACACGTTCACAGTCGATAACGAGGATCTCGAGGGAGCCGTCCAAGCGGTGCACCGGGAGTTCTTTGGGCATCGATATATCCGGCCCGAGGTACCGGTGCGCTCCGAGGGCCAAGGCTAGCCCAGGGGAGCCCTCGGGCTCCCGATGCTCCATAATCGAAGACCTATAAAATACAATAATGCCTAAATATTATCTACACCTTCCACAAAGGAGCAGGCGAGCGAAGAGACATGTCCCTTTTCGGAGTTGAGAGACGACGACACCGCCTCGAGGGAGGAGCGGGCCGGATCTTCCTTCTCGCTCTCGACCATGGCGTTGCCGCCGGACCCGTTCCTGGGATCGAACGGCCGACCGACCTCGTACGGCGTCTGCGGTCCGCCCCATTCTCCGGGCTCCTCGTGAATCCAGGAATGGTCCGACTCATCTCGGCCAACATCGCGCCCGCCTGGGGTCTGATCGTGCATCTCTCTGCCGGCACCCTTCTCAGTTCGAGGCCAGGATCCAAAGTCCTCTCCTCGACGGTCGAACATGCGGTCTCTCTCGGAGCCGACGCGGTCTCGGTCCAGATCTCATTCGGCGACTCTGGCGAAGACCGGATGATAGCGGACGCGGGGCACGTCGTCAAGCTGGCGACATCCCTCGGTCTGCCGGTTTTTCTGATGGCCCACGCGCCCGCAGAGCCCGGCGAGTCCTCCGAAGATCCCGTCGCAGCGGCCCACGCCGCGCGAGCCGCGGCCGAGCTGGGCGCATCCATCGTGCAGACGAATTTCGCGGGAGCGCCGGATGGTCTGCGTGAGATCGTCCATAGCTGCCCCGTTCCTTTGGTCATCGCCGGCGGACCAGAGTGTTCGACCGAGGACGCGTTCCTCGACGCCCTTTGCGAAATGATGCGTACCGGTGCGGCCGGAATTTCCGTGGGCCGGCGGATATTCCAATCTCTAGACCCCCCCGCAATGGCAAAACGGATTGCAGACGTGGTCTTCGGGAGCGATCGGCCGTTGATGATTGAGGCGGCACGATGAAGCGCATCCTGCTCGACTCGGGGCTCGACCCCTATGCGCTGTTTGCGGCGTCGCGGGACGACCACCCTCATGCGTTCATCCTCGAAAGCCTCACAGGTCCTGCGCGGCTCGCGGAGCATACCTTCGTCGGCTTCGATCCCGAGATCATCATTTCCTATCGGTCCGGCATCCTGCGATCGAACGGCGAGACCGTCAAGACGGAGCGACCCCTCGAGGCCCTTCGTTCGATCCTCGCAAAGTACGAGGCGCCGGGCGTCCCGGGGCGGTACATCGGCGGCCTGGTCGGATACGTCTCCTACGAGTTCGTCCGCAATCTCGACTCCGTGCCCGCGCACGCGGACTCGCCGTTCCCCGAGTTCGAGTTCGGGCTCTATCTCGACGGCGTGATCGTGGATCACGTCCGCAAACGGGCGGAGTACTTCGCCCATGGCCGATCTCGGGTTGAAGACCTCCCGAAAGCGAACGAAGCGAGCCCGGCGCTGAGCGCAGATTCTCCGAAACGGCAGACTAACCAAGAGCGGTTCGTGGAGGCGGTTGCGAAGGCGAGAGCGGCGATCCACGAGGGCGAGGCGTTTCAGGTCGTCCTGTCTCGCCGGGAATACGGCCGGATGGCCGGGGATCCACTCGCCTTCTACGAAAGCCTGCGGCGACTGAACCCGAGTCCCTACATGTACTACCTCGATTTTGGGATGCGACGGGTGATCGGGGCGAGCCCGGAGATGCTCCTCCGTGTGGAGGATCGCACCGCGACGACATTCCCGATCGCGGGCACGCGGCCGCTGGGCACAACCCTTCCGGAGACGGAACGGTTCCGAGCGGAGCTACTCGCGGACGAGAAGGAGCGAGCGGAGCACAACATGCTCCTCGACTTGGCCCGGAACGACCTCGGGAAGGTGTGCCGGTTCGGGACCGTCAAGGTGCCGCAGTGCATGACGGTGGAGC
>DATGWB010000081.1:0-4751 GCA_035299725.1 Thermoplasmata archaeon | reverse complement strand
CTCGTCTTTGCGGTCATCCCATCGTCCATCTCGGAGATGGTATGGAGAGTATTGGGAGTAGATCGACAGGGTGACTTTTCCCGGAGGCGCGAGGCTCGGGTCCGTCACCGAATGCAAGACGCAATCGAGGAACGGTTCGGTGGAAGGCCGGCCCCACTTCGCATCGTCCCAGGCCCGCTCGAGGTAGTCGACGGACGGGCAGATGTCCAGGTAGCCTCGGTGGTGCGGTTGGACCGTCTTGCCGGGTCGGGCCGTGAAATCCGGAAGCTCGCTCAGGAGGCAGTTCACTTTCGTCACCACGCCCGTCGCCTTGATGCGGCGCACCTGAGCGAGGAACTCGGGGTCGATCGCGTCCGGGGAGACGAGTTTCTCGAACGTCGTCTTGACGTCCACGTTCGCGAGGACGGTACGAGCCATCACCTGCTTCCCACCCTCGAGCTCGACGCCGGTCGCCCGGCCATCGGTCGTGAGGATGTGGCGCACCGCGGATGAGGTCTGGATCGTGGCCCCATGGTGGGCGGTCGCTCTCGCCAGCGCCGCGGAGATGCCGCCCATGCCGCCCTTCGAGTATCCGAAGGTCTGCTTGACGCCGTTGATCTCGTGGAGCAGCATATGGCCGAGCATGAGGGCGGTGCCGGGCGTCTTCGGCCCGGCGGGGAGGCCGATCGTCGTCGCCGTGGCGAGCATCGCCTTGACCTCATCGGATTCGAAGAACTCGTCGAGCAGGTCGGCGGCGCTTTGCAAGAGGAGGCGCTTCGCCAGCTCTTCCGCTTCCGGGCCTTTGAACATCCCGAGCAAGTCCGGAAGCGGCGGCGGGGATTCGAGCACCATCCCCTCGATGAGTTCCATCACGTCGGTCCAGAAGGCTACGTACTTGGGGTAGGCCGCGGCATCGTTCTTCGAGAACCGCGCGAGTTCCTTGTGGTTCCTGTCGGCGTTGTTCCACAGGAGCATCGAGTCGCCGTCCGGAAACGGAAGGAAGAACTGCGGATCGAACGGATGGACCTCATAGCCGAACCGCGCGAGGTCGAGTTCTTGAATGATCTCCGGGCGCAACAGGCCGGCCGAATACGCGAGCCGCGAGAACTTGACGCCGGGGAAGACCTCTTCCGTGATGCAGGCCCCTCCGACGATGCGTCGTCGTTCGAGGACGAGGATTTTCAATCCGGCCTTCGCGAGATACGCCGCGGACACGAGGCCATTGTGGCCCCCGCCGACGATCACGGCGTCCCATGTTCCATCCACGGTCCGCGGAGTGCGGGACACCTACGTATCGTTAGTGGCGATCGCTCCGTGAGCCGCCATCAAACTATAAGCCGCAATCCCCCTTCCTGCAGACGTGGCCCAGGGTCGGGGAGGCCGTCGCAAGAATTCGCAGGATAAAGGCATCCTCGAACAGTTGGAGAAAGGCGTCGTATTGGGCGACGGCGGGTACCTGCTCGAACTCGAGAAACGCGGCTACGTTCAGCCCGGGCCCTTCACGCCGGAAGTCGTCCTCGAGCATCCGGCCGCGGTGAAGGAGCTCCATCAAGAGTTCCTCGACGCGGGCGCGGAGGTCCTCCAATCCCTCGCCTTCTACGCGAGCAAAGAGAAACTCGCCACAGTCGGATATGCGAACCGGGTGCGCGACATCAACCGCGCCGCGGTCCGCCTCGCCCGCGAGGTCGCGGCCGATCGAGCGCTCGTGGCGGCGAACCTCAGCCTGACCTGGATGTACGATCCGAAGGACAAGGGATCCGCGGACAAGGTGCGCCGGCTGTTCGACGAGCAGCTGGAGGCTCAACTCCAGGAACACCCGGACTTCGTAATCGCGGAGACGTTCTCCTGGCTCGGGGAAGCCCTCCTCGCCACGGAGCGGATCGAGAAGACGGGCATGCCATCCATGGTCACGATGTCGTTCGACAAGGACCCGAAATCCTACGACGGGCATTCGCCGGCCGAGTGCGCCCGTGCGTTGCGAGACGCCGGCGCGGACATCGTCGGGGTGAATTGTCTCCGAAACCCCCTGTTGCTCCTCCCCCTCGCGAGGGAAATGCGCGAGGCGGTGTCCGGATTCGTCGCGTGTCAGCCGACCGCGTACAGCACGCCGCCGGGGATCCCGGATTTCACCGCGACGAAGGAGTTCCCGTACGAGACGGAGACCCTCGTCCTTTCGCGCAAGGTCATGGGGGCGTTCGCATCGGAGGCCCGCGCGGCCGGCATCAATTACATCGGCTCCTGCTGCGGCTCAATGCCCGTCCACGTGCGGGAGATGGCCCGCGCTCTGGGGAAAGCCCCGGTCGACCGGACGTGGCGGGTGGACTATGCGAAGCCCATGTCTGCGTACGAATTCTACAAGCACGGGACCTAGCCGCGTCGGCGGCAACCTCCCCGTGGATGGCTGGAACCCGAAACCGCTCGAATCTCGTCGGTCGACTCAGCGGAACCGGTTCCCGCAGAAAAAGCAGAACATGTTGTCCGCGGCGACCATCGTTCCGCAACTCGGGCAGCGCTTCTTGGCGGCTGTGGGCTGGGCCATTGGGATTGGCGTGACTGGCTCGGCCGCGGGGGAAATCTGAGTGGGCGCGGCCGGCGGGCCCGCCATCTGAGGTTCGATGCGGGTCGCGGGTTGAGCGGGTTGCGGTACGGGCGGTGGCTGGGACGGCCGGGCGGCCTGGACGTAGTAGCTCGGCGGGTACAACGTAAGCGGGCGGGCCACCGCGCGACGGGCCCGGGCGGCGCGCCGCTGCGGGATGAACGCCACGACCCCCGCAAGGACGAGGATGAACACGGCGAGGTACAGAAGGTTCGAGGCGAGGAGCTGGTACAGGACGAACAGGAAGTCCGGAAGGCTCGAGGCGATGACCGTGTACTCCCGGGACGTGTAGGTCGTCCCGTTCACCGTCGCGACGACCTTGAAGTACATCGCGCCGGCGCCCGAGGGCATCGAGAAGCCGTTTGCCGTGAACGGATCATGGGTCCGGCCGGACTGGGCCGCGGTCGCGTTTCCGAGTCTGCCGGAGACGGTTCCCCAGAGGACGTGCGTGTCCGTCACGGCGATCCCCGTCGGTCCGAGGATCGACCAGGAGACCCCGAACGTCGAGCTGCTGGAGACCGAGGACGGGTACGAGTTCACGGAGATGAACGGCTGGCTCAGGGCGTTGATCGCGTTCCACACGTTCACGACGCCCCAGCCGTAGTTCGTGTTGTAGGTCCCCGTGCCGCCACCTGGCTGGACCGCCGTGCTGTTCAGGATGTTCCAGAGTTCCACATTCGTCAGGCTCGGGTCGACGGACAGGAGGAGGGCCGCGGCGCCGGATACGAACGGCGTGGAGAACGAAGTCCCCTGGAGGTAGTGAACATTGTTCGGCTGGTTGTTCCCTCCGTTCAGCGTGACAATCCGGGTCCCCGGCGCGGAGAGGTCGAGGCCGGAACCGTAGTTCGAGAACGAAGCCCGCTGGCCCGATTCATCGATCGCCGCGACCGACACGACATTGGCGAGGCGGGCCGGATAGTCGAGCGTCGAGGTGCCGGAGTTCCCCGCCGCGGCGACGATCAGCGCGCCCTTGGACCACGCGTAGTTGACAGCGAGCTGGATGTCCGTCGGCCCGATGAACGTCTCGTTCGTGCCGAGGGAGAGGTTGATCACCTTCGCGCCGTGGTCCGCTGCCCACCGGATTGCTTGCGAGGTGTTGTAGGAAGAGCCTTGACCGTTCGAGCCGAGGGCGCGGAGCGCGATGACGCTGATCTGGGCGGTTCCCGCGATTCCCTGGCCGTTGTCTGTGATCGCCGCGATGACGCCGGCGACCCCGGTCCCGTGGTAAGTGCCCGACGGGTCAACGTCCATCGGGTTCGTGTCGCCGTCGACGAAGTCGTATCCGTGCGTGCCGTCCAACGGGTTCGTCCACATGTTCGCCTGGATGTCCGGCTGGGTCCACCACACGCCCGTGTCGACGACCGCCACGAGGACGGAACGGCTCCCGAGGTTCACGTTCCACGCCGTCGGAGCTCCAATGGAATTGAGGCCCCATTGGTCCACGAAGAACGGATCGCTTGGAACGACCTCGGCGTGGACAGGGAAGTTCGTAGACACCTTGGTCGCGGTCGAGGCCGAGCCCGCGGCCGCGCCGGAGACGAAAGCGCCCGCCATCACGAGGACCGCCACGATGGCGGCAAACCGCCGGGCAAGGGCGCTCAAGCGGGCCGACAACAGGGGGAAGCCTCCGCGATTTTCGAGGGCTGGACGCGCATATGAACCCCGCCCCTTCATAAACCTCTGCCCGTGATTGTCAGCGTTTGACATCGGATGTGTTTGTCACAGGCGTTTCGCCAATTCGGCGATCTTCGCACTCGCCCCGCCGACGATCGGGGTGCCGTGGCCCATCACGACGTTCTCGAAATGAAACGTGGCGAGTTTCTTGATGGATGCGCGGTGCTGTTTCGGGTCGACGTTGTACTGGTCCGGCATGGGCTTCAGGCCGGACTCGTTGTTCACCGCGTCGCCCGCGATGCAGAGCGAGCGGCTCTCGTCGAGGAGCGACATGCTCCCTCGGGTGTGGCCCGGCGTGAAGATGACCCGGAGGCCATCGTGCGTCTGCCCATCCTCCAAGAGGACGTCCACCGGCGTCCCTGGGTGCCGTTGGATCCCCGGCGGACCGTCGTACACGCGCTTGCGGGCGATGAAGTCCGCTTCGATTCGCGAGGACGCCACCTTCGCCAGCGACCCGTGCTTGATTGCCGCAAGTCCTCCGACGTGATCCGGATGGGTGTGG
>DATGWB010000080.1:0-2398 GCA_035299725.1 Thermoplasmata archaeon | reverse complement strand
GGCCGGCTTCCGAGCGAGTCGAAGCGGCAACGCGACGTTCTCCTCGACGGTCAGATCGTCGATGAGGTTGTGGGTCTGGAACACGAATCCGACGTCATGGAGGCGGATCTTCGCGAGGGCGGATTCCTTCAGACGGGAGATTTCCTTCCCGCCAATCGCCACGGACCCGCGGCTCGGCACGTCGAGTCCGCCGAGGATCGAGAGGAGGGTGGTCTTCCCGCTGCCGTTCGGTCCGAAGACCCGGACCGCCTCCGAGGCAGCCACGTCGAGGTCCACGCCGCAGAGGACGTCCGCGCGACCGTCGTAGCTCTTCCACAGGTCGCGCGCTCGCACGACGGGACCGGCCATCGCGCGGTCCATCGAGGTCTTCCGGGAAAAACGTTCGCGCTCGCATCGATCCTTCGCGTGCTTTGAGAACCGTTGGACCGCGAAGGTTCAAAGCCCCGGGTGGCCGATTGCCCTCGAGGTGTGCCCATTGTCCGAACCCCAGACCCAAGCCGCTCGACTCTCTTCGCCGAAATTGCTGTTCGCGAAGACGCCCGCGGAGTTCAACCGTGTGTTCAAGAAGGACCTCGTTACGTGCCGTTCTCTCCTTGGAAAGATTATCAAGGTCTCTGGTGGCCGAACCATTGAGAACACGCTCGCGCCATTCGACGAGTTGTCCCGGCGGCTGGAAGAACTGCTGTCCCAGCCGAAGTTCCTCTTCGATGTCCATCCGGATCCTTCGATGCGCCAAGCGGGAGACGAGGCGTTTCAAGAGGCGGATCGTTTCGCCACGGAGTTGAGTCTCAACCGCGAGTTGTATGATGCGCTCGCCGCGCTCGACGTCTCGCGCGAGCCGGAGGCCACCCCTTACGCGGTGACGAAGATCCTTCGGGATTTCCACTTGGCCGGCGTGGACCGCGACGATGCGACGCGGGCGCGCGTGAAGGCGTTGCGGGATGAGATCACGGGGATCGGACAAGAGTTCGACAAGAACATCCGCGAGGATGTGCGCTCGATTCGCGTCGCGGCGGCCGACCTCGAGGGCCTCCCGGAGGATTTCGTGAAGGCGCATCCGCCCGGAGACGACGGCAAGGTCGTGATCACCACGAACTACCCGGACTCCGTCCCCGTCTTTCGCTACGCCCGAAAGGAATCCGTCCGGCACGACCTGATGAAGGAGTACATGGACCGGGCCCATCCCGCGAACCTCGATGTCCTCGCGCGGTTGATCGGAAAGCGCGACGAGCTCGCGCGCCTCCTGGCCTACGAGCACTTCGCGGCGTATGTCACGGCAGACAAGATGATTGAGACCGCGGCGGCGGCCCAGGCGTTCGTATCCAAGGTCGCGAGCGTTGCCGAGCCGCGCGCGCGGGCCGACTATGATGAACTGCTCACTCGGAAACGTCGCGATGTCCCGCAGGCGAACGCGCTCGAGCGGTGGGACCTGAACTACTATACGGAGGTCGTGCGCGCCGAATCGTACGCCTTCGACGCGAAGTTGCTCCGTCCCTATTTCGAGTTCCGAAAGGTCCGGGAGGGATTGTTCTCGATCACGAGTCGGATGTTCGGAGTCCGGTATCGCCGAGTTTCAGGGGTCGCGGTGTGGCACCCGTCCGTGGAGGTGTACGACCTCTACCGCGGCCGTCGGCGTCTCGGTCGATTCTATCTGGACCTCCATCCGCGGAAGGACAAGTACACGCATGCGGCCGCCGCGGTGCTCGTCATCGGGACGGCCGGACATCGGCTCCCGCAGGCGGCGCTCATGTGCAACTTCCCCGAGCCGGACGCGGGCCACGGACCCGCCCTGATGGACTTCTCCGAGGTGGAGACGTTCTTCCACGAGTTCGGTCACCTGTTGCACAGCCTCCTGTCCGGCGGCGTGCGATGGGGCCGGAACGCGATGGGCGGCATCGAATGGGACTTCGTGGAGGCGCCGTCGCAGATGTTGGAGGAATGGGTCCGCGACCCCGAGGTCCTGCAGACCTTCGCCTTCCATCACGAGAAGGGCGAGCCGGTCCCCACGGATCTCGTCGCGCAGATGCGGCGCGCGGAAGCGTTCGGACGAGCCTACGAGGTCCAGCGACAGCTGCTGTACGCGACGTTGTCGCTCCTGTACTACACGCGGGACGCCACTGGGATCGACACGACCGCGGTCCTGCGGGAGGCGCATTCCCGCTTCCCGCTCATCCCCCATTTCGAGGGGACCCACTTCCAATGCAACTTCGGCCATCTGAACGGATACTCAGCGATCTATTACACGTACATGTGGTCGCTCGTCATCGCGAAGGACCTGTTCAGCCGGTTCCGTGCGCGCGGGTCGCTGCTCGACCCTGCCGAGGCGGAACGATACCGGGATCGTATTCTCGGACGGGGAAGCGAGAAGCCCGCGGCCGATTTGGTGCGGGACTTCCTC
>DATGWB010000079.1:0-3774 GCA_035299725.1 Thermoplasmata archaeon | reverse complement strand
TCGCGATGGTTGGCCGGAGCGCTTAAGGCTCGGGAGAAGGTGTCGCAGCTATGGTCAAGATCGTCTCGCCGGTGACGCAGCGCCAAGTGGAAGCAGAGCAGGTCGATTTTGAGTCCAAAGCCGAACCGTGGTCCACGTACGAGTTGACGGATGGCACGACCTTGAAGGTCCGCGTCATCCTGACCGGGGTCTTGCGGATCGAAGGCGAGTACGACCAGAGCGGCAACCCGATCTACGTCGTCTCGAGCCAGACCGTGATCCAGGCAAACGCGCCGAAAAAGATCCGGGGAACGCCAACCGTCGGCGCCATGCCACCGACCCGGCCGTCCGGTGGAGGGCCTGAGGTTCGGTGACTCACGGCATCGGCATGATGAGCCGCGGGGTCGTTCCCCGGTGACGTGGGTTGGACGTGCGTCACCGGATCTAGGCCGGACTTATAGCCCGCCGTGACTATGGCGCGGCACACCTCATGAGCGCGCGAAGCGGCTCGGTCACAGGACTCGGGAAAACCCGGGTCGAGGCGCTGACGGACGGCATCTTTGGAGCCGTGATGACGATCCTCGGACTCAGCCTGACGATCCCCTACATCACGGGACCGGCACACCAGGAGCTCCCGGCCATCGAGGATGTCGTGACCGGAGTGCTGATCTACGCGCTCAGCTTCGTCACGCTCGGGGTCTTCTGGGTTGGGCATCACGTTGGATTCCAAGTCGTGAAGCGCACGGATCGGACGTTCATCTGGCTGAACAACGTCTTCCTCCTCTTCGTCGGCTTGCTGCCGCTCACGACGGCGCTGCTGGGACATCACCCGTTCGAGGAAGTGACGGTCGTGGCCTACGGGCTCAATCTCCTGGCCATCCAGGTTTTCATGTTCCTGACGCTCTGGTACGCCACGCTCCATCATCATCTCGTCGACGCGGGCCTCAACGATCGCTTCATCTGGCTCGGCCGCCGCCGCATGCTCCTGGGACCCTGCTTCTCGGCAGCGGGAATTCTGGTCTCCTTCCTCAACCCTGTTTTCAGCCTCGGGGCCTACGTCCTCTATCCTGTTTTCTTCATCACGCCCGGTCGGATCGATCGAATCTGGCGCCGCCAAGAAGTGAAGTAAGACCGGACCAGGCGTGTGTCCGAGCGAAACGGAACCTGACATCGACTCAGATTGGGGGCACGTTACGGATGAATGCGCGGCCGCTAGGTCGTGCCGGTGCCTTCGCTTCGGGAATGGGAGCCGCCAGAGGGCTTCGATCCCCCGACCTGCAGTTTACGAAACTGCCGCTCTGCCGGGCTGAGCTATGGCGGCATGTGCGCCATCGCCTTCATCCCGCGCGACCGGGCGGATGTTCCCGCTCCAACCGGCGGACCGACGTGGCGCCGGCGGAAGGAAAAGCTCCAACGCCATAAAGATTCCGAGGACATCGGCAGGATCCGGACAACGTTTTAAACGCGACCCAGCCATCGCGCGGCGTGCAACGCGTCTCGGGCTGGTACTACGACGGCCGACGCTTCCGAGAGGGGACCGTCGGATGGGAAGAGGATGTCGTCGTGGAGATCCGGTCCGGACGCGCGCGTCGTCCGCTCGCGGAAGGCCTCATCCTCCCGGGTTTGTGGAACGCGCACACGCACCTCGGCGACGCGATCGTGACCCAGGAACTGAAAGGGACAATCGAGGAGCTCGTCGCCCCGCCGCACGGGCTCAAGCATCGGGTCCTCGCGAAGGCGAAGGACGCCGCGGTCATCGCCGCGATGCGACGTGCCATGGCGACGATGATCCGGACCGGGACCACAGGGTTCTCCGACTTCCGGGAAGGAGGGCTCGGTGGACTCAAACTGGTGTACGCGGCCCTCGCGGCGTTGCCCATGCAAGGTCTCGCCCTCGCACGGCCCGCCGGGTTGTCCTACAATCCGCGAGAAGTCGCGGCGATCTTACGGGCCTCGGACGGGATCGCGGTGAGCTCATACATCGATTGGCCGCGCGACGCAATCGAGAAGCTGGCGGCCGACGTCCGACGGGCGATGAAAATCTTCGCGATCCATTGCTCCGAACGAGTTCGCGAGGATATCGATGCGGTCCTCAATCTGAAACCCGGATTCCTCGTCCACATGGTCCGCGCGACGGACGGAGACCTCGAGCGCTGCGCCGATGCGGGCGTGCCGATCGTGGTGTGTCCGCGGTCGAACGCGTTCTTTGGAATGACGCCGGACATCCCGCGCATGCTGCGATATGGGGTTGAGCTTCACCTGGGGACCGATAACGCCATGATCAACACACCCTCCCTGTTGCGGGAAATGGAATTCGCGTACCGGGTCGCGCGGATGAAAGGCGGCGTCCCGGCGCGCGAGATCCTCGAAATGGCGTTGCGCGGACGTCGTCTCGCCGATCCGCATGCCACGTCGGCGATTCGCGTCGGAGCGCGTGCCGACCTCGTCGTCCTGGATCTGCCGGGTGGACGGAACGGATTTGCATCCGTCGTGCGAGCCTCCGCGAGCGATGTCCGACTCGTCGTCTCGGGAGGACGGCTCTGGCCGGCGCCGAGTCCGTCGGTGCGAGACGCATCGATGATTCGAGGACGTCGGCGCCGCATCGCAGGTTCGGCCCGATGAAGAATCGGCGTGCACCCCATCCTTTATCCGAACGCCTCACTTTCTGGCGGCGATGGCCTCCTACGACGACGTGATGTCCCTGTCCGTCCGTCGCGGGTTCCTCTGGCCCGCGGTCGATCTCTATGGAGGTTTCGCGGGTTTCTACGACTATGGCCACAACGGTGTCTTGATGCGCCGGCGCTGGGAAGACCTCTGGATCGAGACCTTCCTCGGACTCAGCGACGACTACCACCTGATCGACACGACGACGATCCTTCCGGAGCCCGCCCTCAAGGCCTCCGGCCACGTGGATCACTTCACCGACATCCTCGTCACGTGCACCCGGTGCGGCGAATCGTACCGCGGGGACCAGCTGCTCGAGGCCGCGACCCACGAAGAACACGAGGGTCTGACGCCCGCCGAGATCGACGTACGCATCCGCGAGCTGAAGATCCGATGCCCGAACTGCAAGGGCGAACTCGGTCCGGCGCGGCCCTTCAACATGATGTTCCCGCTGGAGGTCGGGCCGACCGGCAAAGACCGGGCGTACCTGAGGCCGGAGACCGCTCAGGGCGTCTACCTGAACTTCAAACGGGAGTTCGAGGCGCTGCGCCGGAGACTTCCGTTGGGCCTCGCGATCATCGGGCGAGCCTACCGAAACGAGATCAGCCCGCGACAAGGCGCGTACCGCATGCGGGAGTTCCTCCAGGCCGAGCTTCAGATCTTCTTCGATCCTGCGACTTTCGCGGACGGCCTGCGATTCGACGCGATCGCCTCCACGCCGATCCGTATTGCGTGGGCTGCAGAGAAAAACGAACCCGGCGCCCACGACATTGCGGCGAGAGATCTCGTCGCGCGCGACCTCCCGCCTTGGTATGTCTATCACCTCGCCGCGGTCCAACGGTTCTACCTGGAGCGACTCCGAGTCCCGCGGGACGCATTCCGGTTTGCGGAGCTCGATGAAAAGGAGCGCGCGTTCTACAACAAGATCCACTTCGACATCCAGGTGAAGCAAGAAAGCCTGGGCGGCTTCAAAGAAGTCGGAGGCGTCCACTATCGGACGGACCACGATCTCAAAGGCCACGAGGCGATGTCTCACATAAAACAATCCGTGACGTTTGGCGGTTCGAAGCTCATCCCCCATGTGCTCGAGCTGTCGTTCGGGGTGGACCGAAACATCTGGGCGTTGCTGGA
>DATGWB010000078.1:0-4135 GCA_035299725.1 Thermoplasmata archaeon | reverse complement strand
CTCTTCACCGAGGACGTCGACTTCGTCACCGTTGGCGGGACGTGGCTGAAAGGGCGGACGGACTTCGAGCGATACCATGAGGAGAAACTTCGAACTCAATTCAAGGACAGTCTATTTCGGGTGAGCCAGGTCCACATGGGCCGCCTGCGGCCCGACGTGGCTCTCGTCCATGTCGAATGGCGGCTGGAAGGGGACCGCGACCTGGACGGGACGCCGCGGCAACCTCGAGAAGGGATCTTCACGCAGGTCGTTGTGAAGGACGGGGACTCGTGGAAGATCCGGGCCTCCCATAATACGAACAAGCTCAGGA
This sequence comes from Thermoplasmata archaeon, assembly GCA_035299725.1. Classification (GTDB taxonomy): domain Archaea; phylum Thermoplasmatota; class Thermoplasmata; order RBG-16-68-12; family RBG-16-68-12; genus RBG-16-68-12. The sequence goes on along the minus strand of DATGWB010000078.1, from coordinate 3,825 downwards.
TGCAACCGTCCTCCCAGGCCCTCGCCGAGGGCCACTGAATACTGGTGCAGGCCCCGTTCTGGGGCGCGAGGGAGGACAAGCGCGAAAAATCGAAAGGCAGCCAAGGGTCTAAGATACTGCGAAATGAAGTTGGCTTCCAGCTCACCGCCCCACAGCTTTGCGCCTTGTGGACTAAGGCCGCTACCGAGGTTACACTCCCGTAAAGAAGGCTGCTAGTTCGCGATGACAATCGGCTGTCCGCCTGTCTATGAGGTGCGAAAGGTTTGTTCCTGGCAAATGGGCTTCTCCGGGAGGGTGGATATAGGTTCCGAACCGGATTGTAAGTGGGTCCGTCCGGATTTGAACCGGAGTCGCCAGCACCCCAAGCTGGTAGGATTTCTTGTGAGCGGGAAGACCCGAGGTCCCCGCGCTCAAACCAAGCTACCCCACGGACCCGCCGGAAGCTCTCGAATGATTGAGGCCCTAAAAACTCTTCCCCGCAGCGTGTCGGCCGCCGGCGGGACCGCTCAGCCGAACGGCAAGACTTCGTCGATGAGTTCCGCGTGGGAGAGGATCATCCGGCGGCAACAGTACCGCTTCAGGCCGAGCTCGTCCAGGACCTTGCGCGGCTCTTCACCGCCGCGGGTTCGTTCAATGAACGCGGGGAAGGCGCTGCCGACCACTTTGCCGCACGTGAAACATCGGACGGGGATGATCATGGGCTCACCGGTACGACTTCTGCCGTTTCTTGCGCGCGCCACGCCCGAGCGGCTTCTTCGGGAGTTTGCGGCGCGTGTCGGGGACGATTAACGTCCGATCATATTCCCGGAAGAGGGTCTCGAGATCGTTGTCGTTCAGGTATTGAACGAGCCCGCGAGCGATCGCGGTGCGGACCGCGTCCGCCTGCCCCATGACGCCGCCCCCTTGCACGTTCACATCGATGTCGATCGAGTCGACTTTCTTCCCCGCGAGCTTCAGCGGCTCCAGGATCTTCAGGCGTCCCAGCTCGAACGGATAGATCTCGACCGGCACGCTGTTGATTCGCACGATGCCCCGTCCCTTCGTGAGCGTCGCCCGCGCGACCGCGGTCTTTCGCTTTCCGCTCGCGACGATCGCCTTCATGGAGACACCTCGAACTTGGAACCCAAGAGTTTCGAGATCTCGCCCAGGCTCATGAACGGACCTTGGGGCGGCCTCTTGGCGACCTCGACGATCTCGAGGGGCTTGTCCTTGTACGCCTCGGGGATGGAAAGGTACACGCGGAGACGTTTCAGGGCATCTCGTCCGCGGGGTTGCTGATAGGGCATCATGCGGGAAATCGTCCTGCGAAGCATCAGGTCGGGTCGGCGCGGATAATTGGGCCCGATCCCGCGCATCCGGCTCGTGGTGCTGCCGCGCTGGTGGCGGGTCCGGTACTCGTTGAACACGACGCTCCGCTTTCCGGTCACGATGGCCTTCTCGGCATTCACGATGACGATCTCCTCTCCGTTGAGGAGTCGCTTCGCGAGGATGGACGCCAATCGGCCCACGACGTGACCTGTCGCATCGATGGTCGGCATCGTCACCCCATGATCCGGACGCCGGATCCTTTCGGGTTCTGGACCGCGAGTTCGAGGAGGGTGATTGCGCGTCCTCCGGCCGCTTCGATCTTCTTCTGTGCCGCGCTGGACGTCCGGAACGCCGCGACGGTGAGCGGCGTGGTGATTTCGCCGGTCGCCAAGACGATCCCGGGCACGACGATTTGCTCGCCCTTCTGCGCGTACCGGCTCAGGCGGGAGAGGTTGACCTCCGACCAGTTCTTGCGCGTCCGCTCGAGGCGCTCCGCGATATCCCGCCAGATCGGCGCATCGGCCTCGCGAGAAACCTCCCGGAGCTGCTGGACGACTTGCTGGAGGTGAGGGTTCGTTTTAGAGGACTTGGCCATGAAAACGGGGCCTCGGACGGACGCCAAAAGACCTGAGCGATTTAAACGTTTGGGGCTTGAGCACGTTGGCAAGGCCCGGTTGACTCGATCTTCATGGGGAAGTCACGGCGAGGATGATCGAGAGCGTTCCGGTGTAATCGCTGTTCGGAGCGACGACTCGAAGCGTTAGGGTCTGGTTTCCTCCGTCCAGGACCGTGAGGGGGACGTTCGCAGATGAGAGGGCGAAGCCGAGCGTCCCGAGCGAGACGCTCTGGACGGTACAGGACGGCGGGTCGAAGGCACCCGCGTGGTAGGGGAGCCTCCACGTCGTGGTGAAGACGGATCCTCCCGGGACGTCCTCCCCGTTCCCGGTCGTCGAGGTCCAGCAGTTCGTGGCCCCCGTGATGCTGATGTTCTCGGTCGTCACGTGGACCGTGTGCGAGGTCAGGACGTAGACGGCCGCGCTCAGTCCGACCACGGCCACGATGACGACGAGGATAACGATCAAGGCCGTCCGCGACTTGCGGGGAGGCATGGGAGGAGGCAGATAGTACGGGGGCGGAGCCGTGCCTGGCGGCGGAACGGGGTATTGCGGTTGTTGCGGCGGCGGGCTCGGTTGCATCCTCTGCCAGTTGCGCCTCACGGCGGCTTTTGCCGGATGAGGCCGGACCGCTTAAAGCTGCCCGGTGGACCGCGACAGAACCGCCTTCCAGGCCTTCGGTCGCCCAGGGCCGGGCCGGGTTCAGCCGCGTTCCAGGGCCTTGGAGGGCTGCGCGGGGGCAAAGATACTAATATCAGGCAGGCCAGAATAATAGTCGAGTGGCGGCTTCTTCGTCGGGGGTGAGTTCGTGATCCGTTTTGGGCCTTCGGGAATCCCGCTGTCGTGCAAGGGCCGGACGCTGAGGGACGGCATCGAGGACATCCACAACCTCGGCCTGACGGCCATGGAGGTCCAGCTCGTCCGCGTGAACCTCAACGAGCGTTATGCGGGCGACGAGGACCTGGGTCGAACCCCGCGAGAGATACCGGGGGAGCTCGTCGTTCAAATCGGCCGGAAGGAAGACCGCAAGGAGGTTCTCATCTCGTCGCTCGACGCGAAGATCGAGAAAGGGGACGTCCTCTACAGCCTGGCTTCCGGGATCGCGAGCGACTACCACGAACTCGAGGAGCTTGGCGACCTTGCGCGGGAGATGGACATCGAGCTCTCGCTGCACACGCCGTACTACATGGATCTCGCTGACGCAGACGGGTTGGCGGAGAAGAGCGTGCGGAGCGTGATCTGGGGCGGCATGCTCGCGGCCGCGATGGGCTCACCGATCGTCGTGACACACCTCGGCATGTTCGGAGAGCTCGAGCCGAAAGAGGCGATGAACCGCATCGCGAAGAACCTGCGTCTCATCCGCGACGCGTACAAGAAAGGCAAGATCCGCTCCCGGCTGGGCATCGAAGCGAGCGGCCGCACCGAGGTCGTCGGAAGCCTCGACGAACTGCTCACCCTGGTCAAGAACGCGAAAGGCGTCCTCCCGGTCCTGAACTTCGCGCACGTCCACGCACGCGGCTTCGGCCTGTTCAAACGGCCGGAAGACTTCGACGATGTGCTCACGAAGGTCGAGAAAGTCTCCGATGGAGGCCACATCCACGCGCACTTCAGCGGCGTCGAGCACGCAAACGGCAACGAGTTGCGGTACACGCCGATCAAGAAGGGAGACCTGCGGTTCGAACCGCTCGCGGAGTGCCTCCTCGATGAGGACTACGACCTGACAATCGTGTCGTCGTCTCCCCTGCTCGAGCACGACGCGATGTACATGAAGGTCATCCTGGAACGGGTCCTTGCGAAGCGCCTCATGCGGCCGACGAAGCCGGAGAAAGAGGAGAAGGAAGAGCGGGGGGCCAAGCGCCGGTGAAGCGCGGCACGACCGCCGCATCCGACGCCACCACGGCGA
>DATGWB010000077.1:0-3757 GCA_035299725.1 Thermoplasmata archaeon | reverse complement strand
GATCTCGCGGGACAGCTCGCTGAGCGGGTGGCCCTTCACGGCGACTCGGAAGGATTTGTAGTACCCGAAGGGGGAGGCGTGGACATCGAAATCGCGAGCGATGAGTTCCTTTTCCAAGGAGGCGATGAGTTCTTGGGCGGGGCCCGGGGCCGCGAGGGACGAACTGAGGTGAGCATACGGATAGAGGACGATTCGCTTCGTGCGCAGCTGGCCCGCGACGTCGGCCACGTTCGCGGCCGCGGCCCTGGCAATGCCCGCCAGATTGGCCTCGTCCCGCTTCTCCGCGGTGATGAAGCAGACCAGCGCCTCCTCGATCCGATCGTGCCGCTTCGATGGCGGCACCTCGGGGACTCCCTTGAGCGCCTTCTCCTTCACCTCGTACTCGAGGTAATCCACATGGAGGAACAGGACCCGCATGGTCGCCCGCTTATCGTTCGTGGGTATAAAGCTCCTGCCGGGCCTCGCGCACCGTGAAATAGGAATCCACCCTTCTTCGTCCGACATGGGGGACACAGCGAAGGTTTGGCGTCATCGGACCGGGGAGCTTACCCTCGACCGGACCCGCGTGATGGGGATCCTCAACGTCACGCCGGATTCGTTCTCCGACGGGGGCCGCTACTTCGACTCGGATGCGGCATTCCGCCACGGCCTCGAGATGGTGGAGCAAGGTGCCGATCTGCTCGACGTCGGCGGCGAATCGACTCGGCCGGGCTCGGATCCCGTGGCCGCGAACGAAGAGTGGCGCCGGATCGGACCGGTGATCGAGAATCTCGCCAAGAAGGTCGACATTCCCCTGTCCGTCGACACGATGAAGCCGGACGTCGCTGCGAAGGCGATCGACGCCGGCGCCTCGATCGTGAACGACGTCTCCGGAATGAGGGAGCGCGCCATGGTGCGGGTCGTCGCGGAAAGCCGGGCCGGAGCCATCGTGATGCACATGCTCGGCAATCCGAAGACGATGCAGACCCACCCGCACTACGACGATGTCGTCGGCGAGGTCTCTGCCTTTCTCGTCGAGCGGATTCGGGCCCTCGAGACGGCTGGCGCCGCGACCGAGGCCCTCGCCGTGGACCCCGGAGTCGGGTTTGGGAAGACCCGAGAGCACAACCTCGCGCTCCTGCGGAACCTGGATCGAATCGTGGCCCTCGGCCATCCGGTCGTCGTCGGCGTCTCGAGGAAGTCGTTCATCGAACAGCTCGGCGGCGGGGAGTCCGGCGAGCGTCTCTCCGGGAGCATCGCGGCGGCGTCGCTCGCGGTCGCGAAGGGAGCCCAGATCGTCCGGGTCCATGATGTCCGCGAGACAGTCCGGGCGATTCGGGTGGCCGACGCCATCGCACGCGGTGAAAAGCTTTAACCATCGAAACGATTCGTATCGTAATGGTAACGCGGAAGGCCATCGCGTCGATCCTCGAGGATTATGAGGACATCGTCGTCGCGACGGTCTGTTCTCATTCATCGCTTCAGATTTTCCACGGCGCCCGCCAGGAAGGCTTCCGGACCCTGGGGATTGCGATCGGCCAACGGCCCCGGTTCTACGATGCGTTTCCCCTCGCTAGGCCGGACGAATTCTTGATCGTCGATTCGTACGCGGATATCCTCGACCAGGCGGACGACCTGGTCGCTCGGCAGGCCGTCACGGTCCCTCACGGCTCGTTCGTGGAATACATGGGCGCGGACGTGTTCGCGAAGCTGCCCATCCCGACGTTCGGAAATCGCGAGGTCCTCCGATGGGAATCGGACCGGGACAAGCAGCGGGAATGGCTGACCTCGGCGGGGGTCCCGATGCCGCTGAAGATCGAGCACCCCAAGGACATCGATCGCCCCGTGTTTGTCAAGTATTACGGGGCCAAAGGTGGCCGCGGCTCCTTCATCGCGAAGAACTACGAGGACTTCAAAGAGTCGATCCAGCCCGGGATGAAATTCACGATCCAAGAGTACGTCGTCGGGACGCGGTATTACATCCACTACTTCTACTCGCCATTCGCGACGTCGGGCTACACGCTCTCGAAAGGGGGCCTCGAGATGCTCGGAGTGGACCGGCGGGACGAGGCGAACATCGACGAGATGTACAAGCTCGGCGCCCAAGAAGCGCTGCGCAAGATGGGCGTCCACCCGACGTTCGTGGTGACGGGGAACATGCCGGTCGTCTTGCGGGAGTCGCTCCTGCCGAAGGCGTTCGAGATGGGGGAGCGGACCGTGGAGCGATCGATCGCCCTGTTCGGCGGCATGATCGGTCCATTCTGTCTGGAGACGATCGTGTCCGACAAGCTGGAGTTCAAGGTCTTCGAGATCTCGACGCGGATCGTCGCCGGGACGAACCTGTTCATCGGCGGATCCCCGTACGCCGACCTCGCCGAGCCCGGGATGTCGACGGGCCGCCGCATCGCGAGGGAGATTCGGGTCGCCCAGAAACAAGGACGTTTGGCGGACATCCTCAGCTGAGGCGCGCGCCACCACCCGGCACGGAATCATCCGGGAAAAGGGAGGGGAAACGCTTTTATGGCATCGCCCAACATGCGCCGCCACCTATGGCCGACGACGCGGTGACCGTCGCGGTTGTCCTCCTCCTTGTTTCGCTCGGCATTGCGACCTTCCTCGAGACTCGCTACCTTCGCAAGAAGATGAAGAACCGGCGGGTCCGGACGGCGAAGCGCGACGACGAGCTCCAGGATAACGCGCATAACGCCATCACCACGACGAAGGCGATTGTATCGAGCCTCCAGCGCCAAGGGATCCGGAGCGGTGAGGCTGACGCATGGCTGCAAGAAGCGCAGACGGCAAACGCGCGGCACAACTACCGCGTGGCCATGGACCTGACCGCGAAGGCGAAAGATCGGCTACTCGCCCTCAAGGCCGCGCAGGCTTCGAAAGGGGATCTGGCGAAGCTGGATCGGCTCTCTGTGGGAGGTTCGACCGATGAGATGACGACCAAGGAAATGTTGCAGAAGGAGATTCCCCCGAACATGCTCCAATCGAAGTTCTCGATCGAGGTCGCCGGGACCGCCGTGGAACAGGGGCGTCTCAGCGGTCACGATGTCTCCCAAGCTACCCAACTTCTGGAGGCGGCAAAGACGCGATTCGATGCGAAGGACTACGCCGCTGCGCTCACGATTGCCCGCCAGTCAAAGCGCGCGGCCGCGGGAGAACAAGTCGATGTGTCCAGCCTCCCGGCTGCGCCGCAAACTCCTACGACGCCCGGTGGTCGTGTGTGTCCTTCGTGTGGGGCGTCGCTTGCCGAGGACGACATGTTCTGTCGCAAGTGCGGTGCACGGCTCGCCTCGGCGGCGTGCAGGTCATGCGGTGCGAGCCTTCTTTCTGACGACGCGTACTGCCCCAAGTGTGGAACGCCTGTTCCTCAATGAGTTTTCGAACGTGCCCGGATAAACCTTAATTACAAGGGCCTCCCATCCCTCGCGATATGGCGATTGGAAGCGACATGGAACAAGCCCTCACCGCCCTGTATGGAGAGGACCAGGTCGCTGCCGTCATCACTTTGAAAGTGGACACGAAAGAGGCGGACCGGATCGCCACGGAAATCGCGAAGTTCGAGGTGATTCAGGACGTGTTCCTGGTGACGGGGGACACCGACATCATCGCGAAAGCGCGATTCAAGAACTATAAGGGGTTGAAAGACTTCGTGCTCTCGAACCTCGCGCCGATTCCGGGGATCAAGGACACGAAGACCTTGATGGTCGTCACGACCTACAAGGAAGGCGGACAATCGAGGGCGCAAAGTTGAGGGCGACGCACCACGCCG
>DATGWB010000076.1:0-12403 GCA_035299725.1 Thermoplasmata archaeon | reverse complement strand
TCCGAGCGTCGCTGAGTCCGGACGGCCACCGGGAGGAAACGGCCCAGCCAGGCAAGCATACCTCTACTTAGAGGTACGTTTCCTCCCACCGCGAATCCGCACGTCAAGGCCTCACGCGTTCGAGCTTGACATATCGGACGCCGTGCCCGACTTCGCCGAAGAGGATCTGCTTCTTGACCCCGTGTGCGAGTCGGACCGCCCGGCTGATTTCCGGCCAGGCCCCGCGGTGGCCCTTCGGCACCACATGGACGAGGTACTTCGCGTGATGGGTCTCCGGGTCGCCCTCGTACGCCCGGAAATGGGAGCCGTACTTGAAACCGGTCTTCGAGATCACCCCGCGGCCCGTCAGGTCCTCGTACGCTTGGAGGCGCAGCTCGAAGTCGGGCTGGATCGCCTTCGCCTCTTTGATGAGCCGCGCCAGGCTGATCGAACGGTCCGTGTCCGCGTTTCGCACCTCGACGAGACCCGCTTTCAGCAGGTACGCCGTCTCGAGGAGGCTGAGTTGCAACCGACGGCCGACGATCTTCCCGAAGAACCCGGCTTCGTGAAGAGCCCTCGCCTGGACCTCGTCGATCACGACCGCCCGATCGCCGAGGAAATGCACGACGACGTCGGCCTTCCGGAGGGTCGCCGGCTGGTGGCCGCGCGGCTGCGCCTCGCGAACGCTGTAGTACGTCAGATCGCTCTCCTCATCCACGAGGCCGAGGAGCAGGGTCTTCCGGACCGCGGCCGCTTCCTCCGCTCGCCCGAGGAGTTCCGCCAGGTCGAACACGGCGCGCTCGCTCAACGCGCGCACCCAATACTTGCTCGGGGTCTTCTTCGGCGCGCCGCCGCGGGGATACACCTGAAAATCGACGGGGCCGCCGCGAGCCTCGACAACGTATCCGCGCGATCGCAGGTCCCGGTACACGAGGTATCGGATCTCGAACGCGTCGATCGATGCGCTGGCCGCTCGGAATAGTTCTCGGGCAGAGACCGTCCGTCCGCGTCGGCGAATATCGAGGCGGCCTCCCTCCACGAGATACACCGCCTCCAGGAGATTGAGTTCGAGGCCTCCTCCCGATTGGGGCGAGCCGAAAAAACCTCGGTTGTAAACGCTGCTCGCTTCCGCCGGGTCGTCGACAATCACCCGGTCGTCGACGAGTTCCCCGGCCATGGGGCACGGCGAAGGCCGGGACCGCGATAAAGGGTTCGCCGCCGGGGCGCCGAGCACCGCCGCGGGAAACCGTCTCCGTGGAATTTATATAGAAGTCCACACGATGAATGCGCGATGAAACGCGATCGTGTCCTCGAAGAGACGCGCCGGGGCCTCGCGAAGACGGGATTCTTCCTTTCGCGCCCGCACGGCGAACGGGGACTGTGCTTCGACTTCGTTGCCCGTCGAGATGACACGCTCTTGATCGTCAAGGTCCTCCAGAACGTCGATGCGCTGAACAAGGGCACGGCGCACGAACTGCTCGAAGTCGCGCGCATCCTCGAAGGATCGCCGCTCGTCGTCGGCGAACGGAGCGGGACCGGATCCCTGGAGGACGGCGTGATCTACACGCGGTTCGGTGTGTCGATCCTCTCCCGGCGGACGCTCGGCGAATTCCTGGAGGAGGGCGTCCCTCCCTTCCTGTACTCCGCGCCCGGAGGGCTGTACGTGCGGCTCGACGCGGACGCCCTTCGCCGGCTGCGCGAAGAGCGACAGGTGTCGCTCGGCACGCTCGCGGACATCGCGGGCGTCACCCGGCGCACGATCCAGATGTACCTCGAGGGAATGTCCGCGACGATGGAGGTCGCGATGCGCCTTGAGGAATTCCTGAACGAGTCGCTCGTGGTCCCCGTGGATCCGTTCGCCCTCCTGGCGGATCCGGCACGTCCGGACGAGCGACTGCCGCAGCTCGAGGGCTTCGAGCGGGAGATGTTCGAGCGCCTCGAACGGCTAGGCTATCGGGTCCTCCGGACGGTGCGGAGCCCCTTCGACGCGCTGTCGAAACACGACGAGACGACGTTCCTCACCGGCGTCGGAGAAGCGGACCGAGCGCTCGAGCGGAAGGCGGAGGTCGTGGCGAACCTGAGCCGCGTGGTCGAGAGAGACTCGGTCATGTTCGTCGAGCGGGCCCGGGTTCGGATGAGCATCCGCGGCGTCCCCGTCATCGCGCGCGAAGAGCTGCGCCGCGCGAAAGATCGCGACGATGTCGAGGAGATGATCTCCGAGAGGAAGGGTTGATGGACGAGGTCCGCCTCGGCCTCGCGTCCGTCACGATCCTCCCGGTCGTCCGCGGTCTCCCTTCGGAGACGTCGACCGTCGCAGACGCCATCCGGACCACGAACCCGAAGGTCGTCGCGTTGAGCATCGGCCCGGAGGAGCTCCAGACGTTGCGCGTCTACCATGGCGGCCCGTTGGAGCCGGAGAACTTCGAGGAGGAGATCTACGTCGCCGGGCTCTCGGCCTGGGAACCGCCGGTGAAACCGCCGCCGTGCTTCACGGAGGCCGTGCGGATCGCGGACAAGCGAGGAACCCGGCTCGAAGCGCTCGACATGGACGAGGTCACGTACACGGAGAACTACGTGGACTCCGTCTCCGGGCTCGAGATCGTCTTCCAAGGGCGCCTGGAGCGGAGGCTCGCCAAGAAACGATTCGACGCGCGGACGCCACAAGAGTTCGTCCTCGCGTGGGACGCCGAGGTGAACGGCCCCCCCGGCTTCGCACGGCTTCAGGCACGGCGGGAGGCGTTCATGGCGGCGCGTCTCCGGCAGATCGCCGCCGAGCAATCGTCCGTGCTCGCGGTGATTGAAGTGGAGCGGACCCGGGGCGTCCTCGCCGCGCTACGGGCCTAGCGCCCGACGTATTGCGACTTGCTCGCGTCGCCCAGGTCGATCGAGTAAACGTTGGCGCCCGGCGAATCGATGTTGATCGCGCTCGTCCAGGACGTGGCGTCTTGCTGGTTGGACCAATACCACACGTTGACCGTCGTCCCCACGACGATGTCGTCCGGGCCGTCCCCGTTCACATCCCCCGCGCCGAGGGCATTGATCGGGTTCGCCGTCGAACTCGCGGAGCTGCATCCCTGGGTCGAGCCGGCACCCGGCAACGTATTGCAAATGATGTTTCCCGTTGCCCCGAATCCTGTCAGGATTCGAACGGTGGTCCCGAACGCGATGGCGAGCTCCAGGCCCGACTGCGTGCTCGAGAAATTCCCCATCTTCAGTGCGACGATCGCGGAGGTCGCCGTGTAGAATGCTCCGGAAGGCGTCGTCAGACCGCCCGCGCTCCCGAGGTACTTGAACACATGGGCGTTCGCCGTCCCGACGAAGATGTCGGCAAAGCCGTCACCATTTCGATCGTCGGCGTCGATCGCATTCACTTGGCTCGCGTCTCCCGGATTCGTCAGGCTTACGCCCGTCGTCCCGGAAGGCGTGGCCGCCAAGATGTTCATCTGGTCCACGTAGAGCGTATCGAGGACCGTGTTGCCGACCGTGTGATCGACGTCCAGGGCGCGGATCCACACCTGCTTTCCGGCCACGGAGCCGGGAAGGATGAACGAGTAGGACTGGTCCGAGGTCGCGTTGACCCAGAACATCGTCGTGTACGTCCCGGTCGTGGGATCGTTGCCCACGACGCTCGTCGAGTATGCGAACACGAAGTTGTCGCCCTCGGTGTTCGCGGTGTGCCGGGCCAAAAGGGAATACGTGAAGGTCGTCCCCGGCCGGTTGGGCACCTGGGTGATGCGCCAGTACTGCTCCTGTTCGCTCGCGAGCCCGCCGGTCGAGGACCACGTGAGCGCGACGTTGTCGAAGCCACCCGTCGTCGCGGATCCGCTGCCCGCGTCTTGGGTGCGCACGGCGATCTTCAGATAGTACGTGCCCGCGGAGGGGATTCGCGCGCTCACGTCAATCGGGCCGACCGTCGCCCAGTTCGTCGTGCCGGTCTGAGCCGTGGAGGACCAGATCTGGGTGCCGAGGACCGGGGTGGCGGTCGTCGTGTCGACGAAGGCGTACAGGACAACGTTCCCACCGCCCGTCGCTCCGTAGGTCACGACCTTCCAGGACAGGTTGAGCTGCGCGGTGAACGGGGTCGAGCCGCTGACGGTGAAGGGTTGGTAGAAGTACCCCGAGATCACATTGTTCGCGAGGAAATTCGTCGAGATCGATGCGTACCCGCCCGGGTTGCCGCCGGAGCTCGCCCAGGTTCCGCTCGCATACGTGGCGGGGTCCTGCCAGTCCGCATAGGTCCAGCTGCCCACGTCGGCGTTGAAGCCGCCGTTGGCCGTGCCACCCGCCTGGACGGGTTCCGTGTACGTGTATTCCCGGACCGGTTCGTAGCTGCCATCGGCCACGAACGTGTTCAGGTAGCTCCCGGAGGTCACGTTCCCCTTGACCGTCTGCTCGCCTTCGGCGAACCAGTTGTCGTTGATCCCGCTGTTCTGGAACTTGCCGAGCTTGTCGAGGTTCGGATACCACGTCAGCCGCCCGGACGCGCCGGCGACGGCGATGTCGTTCGCGCCGTCCCCGTTGAAGTCGCCCACCGCGACGGCCGCGATCGCCTGGGGTCGGGACTGGTCGACGATGACTTTCGTCGCGGACCCGGCCTGCCAGCTTCCATCGTTCTTGTAGTACCAGACGTTTCCGTTTGAAGCGCCGCAGACGACTTCGGGCGCACCGTCGCCGGTGAGGTCGCCGACGGCAAGGGCGTCGCAGTAGATTCCCCCGACGAGGTTGTCGAGCACGAACCGGGTGAAGACGACGTTTCCTTGGGAATCGAGGTCCCGCCGGTGGAGCACAATCTGGCCGTTGTTGTTGTCGACGAAGAGGCTGCTCACGGTGTCCAGATCGCCGTCTCGGTCGAAGTCGATGAAGACGATGGAGATCGTGTGGTACGAGTTCTTGCAGCTCCCGGAGAGGCCGCAGAACTCGATCCGGTTCGTGCGCCATCGGTCGAGGCCGTTCAGGTTCTCGTAGTAATACGAGTAGTCTTTCGTCCCCCAGGCGTTGTTCGTCGCGGCATCGGTCCCCGCGACCACGTCGAGCTTGTAGAGAGGCGCGACGATCACGAGCTGGGTTGCAATGTTCGCGTACGATTCATCCGAGTCGCGGACGCTGGAGACCGTCAAGGCGTAGTTCTGCGTCCCCTCGACCCACGGGTCCTGGTTCGACCTCGTGAAGTTGATCGAGAACCGGTAGACGTGGAGCAAGGAGTTGATCGAGACGGCGGCGGTCCCCACTGTGCACGCGGCCGTCACGGGGCAGATCGGGACGTTCACATCGTGGCCGTTCGCCGGAGCCCGCATGAGCTGGCTGCCGCCCGCGTAGTCTTTGATGATGACGTTCCCGAAGACGACGTTGGTCAGGCTCGCATCGGTCGTGAACATCTTCACTTGCACGTACGCGACATCGGTGGACTTGAACGTCGTCGCGGCTTGGGTGAATCCCGAGTCTTTGAAGGTCTGAACCTGCGGGAAGTCCCGGAAGTAGCCGTCCGTGTCGGTGATCGTGACCGAGTCGGTCGTGTTGAAGCGAACCGCGCTCGAGGAGAACAGGAGGATGTCCACCGAGTATTTCGCGAAGTAGTATTGCGGCGGATGCAACGGCACCTTGTAGTAGTTCGTCCCCACCTGAGGATCGCTCGGCGCGTTGAGTTTGAACCGGAAAGCGTAGATGTAGTACCCGTTGACGAACTCGAGGAACGTGAACGCTTGGGACGTGGACGGCGTGGTCGTCCGGGAAACCGCCTTGCTCGTCCCGTACACGACGGGCTGGGATGGGTATCCGCTGAACGGATCGTACAAGGTGAACCGGTCCGTGTCGAACGTATTCTCCAGGTCCAGGCTGCCGACGACCACCACGACCTCGTCGTTGGCCTTGAAGGTCCGCGTCTCGACCGCGGTGTACTTGAACTGGTCCCATTGCGACGCGTTGAAGATGTTGTAGCCCTGGCGGCCGTTCCATCGGAGGTTCGCGGGCCGCCCCGTCGTGTTCCCGCCGCCTCCGCCCCCGCCGCCCGTCGGGCCCTGGACGACCGTGAGGATCATCCGGGACTGGGTCGTGTGGCCTTTCTTGTCCGTCGCGTTGAACAGGATGATCGAGCTGTCCCAGCTCAGGCTCGGGTAGGGCGACTTCATGCACGAGAGACCGCCGAGCGAGAAGATCCCGTCCCCGGCCGCACGGTCGGGATACACGCCGTTGTCCGTCATCTTCTGGGGTTGGGCGCACGGATCTCCGGTGCCGTACCAGGCGGTGATCGTGGCGTACACCGAGTTCACGTTCAGGTCTCCGTCCGGGTCGGCGACGTGCGCAAAGACGAAGAACCCGATGCCCGACTGGACCGGGTCGATCGCGGTCGTCGAGTAGAGCCCGTCCGCCCACTTGTCCACGAATACGGGAGGACGGGAGCCGGCGGGAGGCGTCAGCAGCGCCGTCCAAAGGACGACGCTCTTCAGCGTGTCGACGATCGTGATCGTGATCTGGTCGGTGGACCGGAGGGTGAAATTCTTGTATCCCCATCGCTCGCCGACGTTCCACACGATGTCCGTTCCATCGATGATTCCGCTGGGGGTCGCGAGGAGCTTGTTGTAGAAATGCAATCGCTGGACGTCCGTCGTCGCCGGGTTCGAGCCCCGTTGCGACGTGACGTAGATGATCGTGGGCGTCGGTTGCAGCGCCTCGCCGCCCTGGTGCGTGAGCGTCACGTTCACGCCGATCTCCGAACCGGCGCCGTTGTACATCGGATCCATCTCGGACGCGACGTCGAGCCGGCCCTGCGCGACCGGCGTGGGGATGCTGGAGACCCAGATGATGATCGTCGAGAACAACACGACCGTCATCGCGAGGATCAGGATCGTGCCGATGACTTCGGAGATTCCCGATTCATCTTCGCGCAAGACGACTTTCATCGAGGGGCCTCCCGGTGGGCGGGAGAGAATTATGTTTGGAGCCGAGCCGACGATATATAAAGTGTTCGCGGTTGTTACCACGGAGCGAAAGCCTGAGAATCACAGCTGCAGACTTAAGTAAACGCGACCGCATCGGAACGTGTGGAGCTCACCGCGGCGGAACGAGTCCTCCTGCATCTCCACGCGTTCTGGAACGTCCGGGAACCGGGTCGCGAGGGAACGCAGGCGGGCATCGCGGAGGGTGCCCGGCTGCTGCGCAGTCACGTCCCGCGGACGTTGAAAGCCCTCGAACGCGAAGGATTCATCGATTCGAAAGATGCGCGGCTCCTCGGTCGGACCCGGAAGGTCCGCGTCTACGCGCTGACCGAGTCCGGGGTCCGGCGCGCCCGACAAATCCTCAGCCAGGTCGACGCGACGCGTGTCGAAATCGAGGGACGGGCGACGACCCTGGGAGAGGCGCGGCGAGACCTCGGCCTTCCCCCGTTGCCCGCGCTGGCCGCCGTCGACGCACGGGGCCGCATGGAACCGCGCGTGACCGACCTCGAGCGGCCCACGCTCCTGCAGCGCGAGGCGGACCTCGGGTTCCTGCAGCGGTGGCTCGCGGGCGCCGCCCCCGTCGCGGTCGTCTACGGATCCCGGGGCATGGGGAAGACCGCCCTCGGCTGGGCGTTCGCGGAGCGCGTCCCCCGCGCGGTCTGGATGGAGATCGGGCCCGGCGCGAATCTCGAGGCCTTCGCCGACTCCCTCGCACGGTCGACCGGAGAGCGGGCGACGGATCCGGATCAGCCCGAGTCCGTCGCGGCGGCGCTGGCCCATGTCCTCGCCGGGGAACGCAAGCTCCTCGTGCTGGACGGATACGCGGACGTCGAGGATGCCGTGGTGGACGCCCTCGCCGGGTTCCTTCGCGGTTCCCACGGCCGTGGCAAGCTCCTCGTCCTCGCCCAAGAGTCGACCCCGGTCTATTGCCGTTTTTACTCGAAAGGGGACATCGACGGGGGGCGGGTCGCGGAGTGGCACCTCCGCGGGCTCGACCTGGAAGGCTGCCGGGCGATGCTCGGCCGCGCGACGATCGACCCGGAAGCGTTGCGGCGGGTGTACCTCCTCACGAAAGGGTGCCCGCTCTACCTCCGGGCGATCCGAGAAGGGGACGAAGAGACGCTGCGAGCCTACAGCCGCTTCACGAAGGCGGAGATCCGCCTGTTGATTTACTCGGGCGGCCTGGCGCGCTGAATCCGCGGCACTTCGGAGAGGGACTCCATCAGTCGGTCGGCGTAGCTCTTCGTGCCGGCCGCTTTCCGGATCGCGTAGAGGACCTGCAGGACGTCCCGCTCCGGGTCGCGGACGAGGATCGGGAGGACGGAGCAGGACACGCGCACCCCGTCCCGGGCCCGAAGGCTGAGCACCTTCGCCGCGGGCACGGCTCCGCCGCGCTCTTTCGTCCACGCGACGTCCGCTTCCGCTTCCGTGATCTCGAAGACCTCGTACACCCGGCGGCCGCGGATCTCGGAATTCTGCCAGCCCAAGAGCGCCTCCGCTCCGGGATCAAGGTGGACCATTCGCCGGTCTCGGTCGACGATGAGGAGGCCGTCCATCAGCGCGCCGACGAGCGCGTCAAATCGACGTCGTGCGAGGTCGAGCTTGCCCACGAGTTCCGAGGTGTTCAAGGCGATCGCGAGTTCCGTCGCGATCCCCTGGACGACATTGATCTCCGTCGAGGTGAAGAGATGAGGCGACCGGGTGTCGTCGAGCCAGAGGCTGCCGAGGAAGCGGCCTCGGCACGCGAGCGGCACGACGAGTGCGGTCGTGACCCCGAGCCGTTTCTGGACGAATGGAGGAAGCATCGCCTCGGGCGACGGCTCCTTGAGGAGAGCCGGAAGCCGCAGCGACACGATCCGATGGGCGAGGCGGGGGATCTCGGCGACCTGGATTCGGAGGCCTTCGAACGGCGTCGGCACGCCGCCGGGCCCGAACGCGGCGAGCGTCCGGAACTCGCGTGCCTGCTTGTCGTACCCGAGCACCGCGCACCGATCGACGCCGACCAGGCCCGGCGTGATGCGCACGATGGCGGCCAGGAGCTCCTCAGGGTCCGTCAGGTCGCCGGCCATCTCCGCGACGCCGAGGAGCGCCGCGAGAATCTGCTCTTCGTCGACCTCGTCTCGATTCGGCAACGCCCGCCCATTTGAGAGAACGCGATAAGAAACTTTGCCGCTTGTTATCAGAGCGGCGTCGGCCGGAAAATGCCTTTAACGCAAGGTCCCGTTCCGCCGTCCATGGATCGTGCCCGGGTGGCCCTCGCGGTCCTCGGTCTTGCGTTCGCCGTCGCAGGCGTCGTGGTCGCCTGGACCATCGACAAGTTCGCCGGACTCGCGGTCCTGGTAATCGGCGCGTTCCTCCTGTTCCTGCCGTTCATGCGGTCTTCCGGAGACGACTGAACTTTTAATAGCGACGTCGCGGTGCGGCCCGCGTGTACCGCGTCTTTCGCGTGCCGTCGGCGAAGGCCTCCCAGGTGGACGTCGTGTGGAAGGACGACGTCGTGAGCCGACAGAGCATCACCGCACGGGAGGCGAAGAGCCTCGGGATGACGGGGGACGACCGGTATGTCCTCATCGAGGGAAGTGAGCCGGGGATCGCCCGCGCGACCGAGCTACTCAAGGACATCGCGAAAGCCCTGGCGGGCGCCGAGGCGGAGAGCGTCTACCGTCGAATTCGGGCTCAGGACGAAGAGGCCGCGTCCGGGATGGGCCTGATCTTCGGACCGTGAAGGCCTAGGCGACCAGGCGCTGCTCCACGAGGGGAGCGCTCGCGGTCCGCGGGAACGGATCGAGTTCCCGCTCAAGCCACGCAATCATCCGCGGGTTCGTGCCGCGGGGGTCCGCGAAGACGACCAGGATCGCGTTCCGCATGGCCGTCTCCTCATGGAGGTCGTCGACGAACCGGAGGACGCGCTCGACCCCGGAGTGGACGACGAGCGGGTCGAGGCAATCGACCACCAGCGCCCCGGGCCCCCGCTCGTCAAAGAACGTGGTCGCCGCGGTCCGGAGGTCTTGGAGTCGACGCGGGTCCGCGGTGCCCATGGAACCGGCGAGCGTCGTCACGCGGATCAGGTCGCCGCCATCCGGCGGTGCCGGGAGCGCCCGGGCGGTGATCCAGAGAAACGGGGTATGGGCCTCCGCGAGGACCCGCACGAACGAAACCGCTGTATCTTCTGGATCCGTGGCGAGATAGCCAAGGCCCCGCTTCAGCGACAAGCCGATGACACTCCCCCCTAATGCGCGTGCAGAAGGGCTGACTCGGATGGACCCGATTTGCCTTAAAGGCCGCGGTCTGATTTCGCAGACCACGCCGCTCCGCACGATTTCGGACTACATCGATCGGATCTTGTCCGCGATGAAGGCGCGGACCTCGGGATCATCGGGGATCGTGAGGGACCGCTTGAATCGCTCCGACGTGTCCGGGAGATAATAGCCGCGCGACACGGAAATGAATTCGTTCGTGCCTTCGGAGGTCTTCGCCCGCTTCCGCGCGACCTCGAGGAAATTGTTCCGTCCGAAGTTGACCTTCTCCGCCCGAATCGTCTCGAATTCCACGTCGTCGTTCCTCCGGTCTCTCTCCTCGTATTCCATGCGATCACCTCGTGCCTACGTCGGACGCCCCCTCCGCGAGGGATGGAGGGCCGCGCAACCAGCCCAGTCGATATGAATCTTCTCGGCCGTCCGCGATGCGACTCGACTCCGCTGCGCTCCGCCACCGCACCATTAAATAGCGCGGGGTCCTCGTGTGCGCTCGGATGCAGTGCGCTCGCTGCGGCGCGATTTTCGAGGGTCATTTCTGTCCTCGTTGCGGCGCGGCGGCGATGGCTGCGCCCGCGGCTCCGATGGGGTGGCCCTGCCCCCGCTGCGGCACTCTCTTCCGTGGGAACTTCTGTCCCCGCTGCGGCCTCCCGACGGCCGCGTGGGGCTACCGGCCTCCTCCGCCTCCGTCCGGAGGTCGGTCCGTCCTCTCCGTGCTGTGGACCCTCGCGCTGGTCGGCTTCATCATCTTCGTGATCACGGACTTCGCCGCCCTCGTGGCCGCCCCAGCCTTCGTCGTCCCGGGAATCCAGGCGATCCGCTCCGGGCAGACGGTGAACAGCGGCCTGGACTTCGACGCGGGCAACTGGACTTTCAACCAGTGGGGGAGTGGCTCGACCGCGACATACCGGAGCGCAGGCGGCAACCCAGGCGGGTTCCTGGAGATGACCTTGCCGAGCTCGGGCGCCCAGGGCTACTGGTGGCAGGCCTTCAATGTCGCAGGCTCGGTTCCCTTCACAGGAGCCGTCCACCTCGACATCGAAATCGCCGGGGGTCTGACGTCCGGCCGGCTCATCATCGCGGTCGACAGCTCGAACTCGCTGCCCGATCCGAACGTCGCGATCGGAATCGTCCATTACTCCGGACCGACGTCGTGGACGGCCGTGCCGCGGTTCCTCGCGGATGCGCGCCTCGCAGACCCGGGCGTCTATTATCTGAAGGTCGCCTTCATCGCCGACAGCGCGACGAACCCGGTCGCGGTGCGCTTCGACAATGTGCGGCTCGGATGGACCACCGACGCGGCCGTCGTCGTGTACGTCCCCGCCCCCGCTCCCATCGTCGTGGTCTTCACGCAGGATCAAACGCTCTTCATCACGTATTTCGCGTTCATCGCCGCGGTGATCTTGTTCGCCGCGGGCTACCACCTCGTCCGCGAGCGCCGGGAGATCTGGACCGCCTTCCGGGCGCCGCTCGAGGCGATCGGGACCCGTCTCAAGAGCCGAAGCGCTTGGATCGCCCTGGGCCAGGTGTGGATGGCGGTCACGTTCTTCCAGGTCGTCTTCTTCTACCTCGTCCTCGCCGCGGGCATCAATCCATCGTCCCCGGTCAACCCGACCCCCCCGACGGCATGGTTCTGGCTCTTCGAGCTCGCGAACGCGGGGGTGTACGAAGAGTTCGCGTTCCGCCTCCTGTTGATCGGCCTGCCGATGGCGATCGGATCCGTGGCCCTGCGGATCCTCGAAGTGAGACGCCACGGGGTCGCGGGCGGCCCGGGCGCTGCGGGGCGGTACATCGCGGGAGCATGGCGATACCTCCTCGGCGGGGCCGTCCGGCGGGACTCGTCGAGGGAGACGCTCGTGGCCTCGTGGGCGTTCCTCATCGCGAGCTCGGCGATCTTCGGACTCGCGCACGCGCCGGGCTGGGGTTCGTGGAAGGTCATCCCGGCGATGGTCGCGGGCCTCGGGTTCGGATACCTCTTCCTCCGTCACGGGATTGGCGCCGCGATCTTGGCGCACTTCGTGAATGATTACGCGGCCGCCCTGAGTTACGAAGGCTTCGGCGGCGAGGCGTTCATCATCTTCCTGAACCTGTTGTTCCTCGCTCTTGCGATCGCCGGGGCGGGCTTCTTCGCCTGGTACGCAATCGTCGCGTGGAGACACTTCCGCGCGCTGATCGATCGATTCCGGCCGCCTGTGCGGGCCGTGGCGATTCCGGGACCACCGTCGCCGTACCTGTCGG
>DATGWB010000075.1:0-9050 GCA_035299725.1 Thermoplasmata archaeon | reverse complement strand
GGCACGCGGATCCTGCTCACCCATTATCCGCCTACGTACGTCACGATGGGCGGCGAGAAAGAAGAGTGGCGACCGGAGCTCGGCTCGAAGGCGCTCGAGTCGGTCCTCCTGCGGCGCCGGCCGACGCTCGTGATCCACGGGCACATCCACAAAGGGATCCCTTCGGGCGAGCTCCGTCCGAAGTTCGACAGGTTGGACGATTTCGAAGCGGACGTCGCACCAATCCCGGTGCACAACGTCGCCTATCCGGTCCGCCACGCCGTCTCCACGATCGACGTGTAGCGGTCCGCCCGCGTGGGGTTTATACGGATTCCCATCCTTGGCCAAAGGGCCCATGCCCCGCGCGCGTCCGCGAGACGAGGATGACGAGGAAGACGACGAGAATTTCTGGAAAGGGCTTGCAAAGGACCTCCTCGTCGCGGCGATCATCGTCGTCGTGTTCCTCGCCGCGATCTACCTCTACACGGGCGTGTGGCCGCCTCTCGTGGTCGTCGAGAGCTCGTCGATGCAGCACGCGGACGGCGAGTCGTTCCTCGGCGTGATCGACACGGGGGACATGGTGTTCCAGCAGGCCGCGCGGACCCGCGCGGACGTCGTCACGTACCTCCAGGGCCGGGCGACCGGCTACGCGACGTACGGGGACTACGGCGACGTGATCATCTTCCATCCGAACGGGAACCTCGTTGTGACCCCGGTCATCCATCGTGCCATCCTCTGGGCCCGCCCGAACGAAACGGGGTACGCGGATGTCCCCGACCTCCTCCTCCTCCCGCTCTCGGACTGGTCGGCCAGCAACGGGAGCGGGCCACCGACTCACTCCCCATACCACATTCAAAGCGTCCGGATCCAGGGCATGGGATTCAACCACGATCTCGACATCACTTTCACGTTCGGCTCGATCAACGGCTTCAGTCGCGGGCCGGGTTACATCACGATGGGGGACAACAACGCCTACAACTGCCAGCCGGGGGTGCCTTGCTCCGGTGGTTACGACATGACTTGGTTCCCGATTCAGTCGGATATCATCGGGCGAGCCCGCGGCGAGCTCCCCTGGTTCGGGCTCCTCAAGTTGACGCTCCAGCCGACGCAGTCGTGCTGCCAGGGCTGGGGCGATCTCCAGGGACCAGGCCATCCGGATGGGGCGCCGAAAAACAGCTGGGACAGTTTGCTCGTGAGCCTCCTCTTCCTCCTGGCGCTGCCGTTCATCTTGGAGTTCGCGGTGCGCGGATGGACGAAGTACGTCTCGCCTCGCCTCCCTGAGATTCGCTGGCCCTGGAAGCGGCGGGCGAAGCCCGCGGCGACGGAAGGAGACCCGCCGGAACCGGAAGCGGACTCTCCGGACGAGGAACCGAACGAATAACGGAACCGCGGGCTAGAGAAGCGTGGTCTGAACTTTGAGACGGTAGCCCCGGGCCTCCGCGAGGATCTCGTCCTTCTCGAGGACCTTCTTCACGTCCAGCAGCGGCACGGACGCCTGGATTTCTTTCGTCCGCCCGCCGCGGCCGAACGACCGCACCCGGGCGTGGACGAGGCCGAGCATGTCCAGCTCGGAGATGAGGTCCGTGACCCGGCGTTGCGTGAGCGGCGTCACCCCGGTCTTCCGAGACAGGTCTCGGTACGTCGTGTAGACCTCGCCCGTCGTGAGCTTCGTGTTCCCGATCTCCTCGTTCAGGAGGATGCCCAGGAGGATTAGCTTCGACTGCGTCGGGAGGCTCTTGACCGCCTCGATGACCGTGTCGAGCTCGATCTTGTTCTTCGCCCGCTGCACATGCTCCTCGGTGATGTGCTCCTCCCCTTGGCGTTCGGCGAGTTCCGCGCTCACCCGCAGGAGGTCGAGGGCCCGCCGCGCGTCGCCGTGCTCCTGCGCCGCGAGCGCCGCGATCAACTGGAGCACGCCGTCCGCCGCGGTGCCGTTCTCGAAGGCGAGCCGCGAGCGCTCGGCCAGGATGTCGTACAGCTCGTCCGCGTTGTAGGGCGGGAACACCATCTTCTCGTCCGCGAGCCGGGAGCGTACGCGCGGGTCGAGGTATTCCGTGAAGGTCAGCTCGTTCGAGATGCCGATCAGCGAGACGCGCGCCTTCGATAGGTCGTCGTTGATCTTCAGGAGCTGGTACAGGATGTCGTCGCCGTTCTTCTGCACGAGCTTGTCGATCTCGTCCAAGGCCACGATCACGACGCGCTTCTCCTCGTCGAGCTTCTCCAGGAGCAGGCTGTACACGCGGTCCGTCGACAGGCCCGTGAACGGGATGCGCTGATGGAAGTTCTCGATGAACTTGTTCCCGATCGACTGGAGCACGCCGTACGGCGTGTCGACGATCTCGCAGTTCAGGTACAGATACTGCACCATCCGTGCGCCGTCGGCCTTGCGGAACTCGTTCTCGATGTACTTGACGACGGCCGTCTTGCCGGTCCCCGTCTTCCCGAAGATGAGGACGTTGCTCGGACGCTCGCCCTTCAGGGCCGTCACGAGGATCTGCGCGAGCTGTCCGATGTGGCTCTCTCGATGCGGCAGGCGGTCCGGCAGGTACGACGGACGCAGGATTTCCCGGTCCATCTTGAAGATCGTCCGAGTGCCAAGGTACGGTTGGAAGATGCTTTCTTCCATGGATCCCCACGCTCCCCCTGAAAGCGAGAAGGTTCGCCTCGCGTGTCTCTTTTCCAGAGAAAATCGCGCGCGAGAGGGCCGGTATCAGGGGGACCCCACAAAAAGGTTTGCGAGTTTCCCATGCGACAATCGATGCATGCCGATGGCCCGATTTTTATTCTCATCCGTTTATGATAGGACCCTTCGAGACCGGGTTGAAACTTCACGCTCCGAGCAACACATGATTTCGTGGGCCGAGTCGAAGCGTTTTCAACGAACAATGCAACGCCGCGGATGAGCATTACCCTTATCCGAGGTCAACCGAGTCCGGGGACGTGGAGAAACGACTCACGTTCGCGTATGGGCGAACGCTCGTCACGAGCCGCGTCTTCGTCCTTGCGAGCCTCGCCGTCCTGGCCGCCATCTTGATCGCCCTCACCGCCAGTCCGATCTCGGCCGTCCTCGGTCTGGCGGCGCTCCTCGCGGCGTACCTCGTCCTGTTCACGCTCTCCCCGCTGCTCACGCAGCATTGGATCACCCGGTCCCGCGTCATCTTGCGTCAAGGCTGGTACTTCCGTGCCGTGCTCCCGTTCTCGCTCATCGAGGAACTGCGGGCCGCGGACGACGCGGGCGCATACCGCACGCCCCTGGGGATCAGCCGTCCGTTCGGCCAGCCCGTTCTGTTCGTCACGGGAGGCCGCACGAACCTAGTGCGCGTCCGACTGGGGCGCCCGCGGCGGTTCTGGCAGGCGTTCGGGCTGTCCGCGTCCGAGATCGTCTTCGATGTGACGGACCGGAACGGGTTCCTCGCGGCCTTCGAGGAACGACGCCGTCTACTCCCGCCAGTCCAGTCCGATCGTTCGCGCGCCGAGCTTAGGGATTAGCGGCATTTTCCGCTTGTGGACGCTCGACGCGACGAGCTTCTGAACGTACGCGACGTGGTCGGGCGGCACGCCCGCCTTTTGGGCGATCGCCTCGGGCTCGAGCTGCAATTCGATGCCGAGCAGGATCCGATCCAGCTCGTCGTAGGAGATGCCGAGTTCCCCTTCGTCCGTTTGCCCCGGCCACAGGCCCGCGCTTGGGACCTTCTCGACTATCTCCGGGGGCAGGGAGAGATACCTGGCCATCTCCCGGACCTGCGTCTTGTACAGATCGCCGATCGGGAGGAAGTCCGCGGCGCCGTCCCCGAATTTAGTCATGTATCCGCAAAGAAGCTCGCTCTTGTTCCCGGTGCCCATGACGATGCGACCTTCCGTGTTCGCGATGAAGTACAGGACGATCATCCGGGCGCGAGCCCGAAGGTTCCCGCGGGCGACCTGGTCCGCCTGGAACCCGAGCAGCCGGGTTTCCAGGGAGTTCACGATCGGCGCGATCCCGGTAATCCGGAGGTCGATGCCGAGTGCCTTCGCGAACTTCTTCGCGTCCTTCAGGTCCTTCCCGCCCTTCCCGTCGGGCATCGCGACCGCCAGGACGCGTTGCGGCCCGAGCGCATCCGCGCACAATTTCGCGACGAGGGCCGAATCGACGCCGCCACTGAGCCCGAGGACGACGCCTTTCCGCCCGCTCTCGCGGAACGAGTGGACGAGGAACGCCTGGATGATGAAGACCTGTTCCTCCTTGAACCGCAGGACCAACTCAGCCACGGGAACGCAACCTTCGCCTCGGTCATAAAACCTTGCGGCGCGGCGCGAAGCCTTTATCGCGCGCGGTCTCTTGGCGCCGCCTCGTTGAATGCAAACGAGGCGACCCTCGTGTGGGTCGACGAGTACAGCCGGATGGCGGAGGCGTACGACAAGAACGTGACCGGGCGGTTCGAGCCAATCGCTCAGGAAGTCGCGCGCCTTGCGGATCCGAAACCGGGCGAGCTGTTCCTCGACGTCGGCACGGGAACCGGGCTTCTGGCTTGCCTCGTCGCGCCTCGCGTCCTCCCGCAAGGCGTCGTCGCGATTGACCTCGCGGACGGCGCGATCTCCGTCGCCTCGTACCGAGCCGGGAACGCGGGCATCCGGAACATCCGGTTCGAGATGCTCGACTCGCGGAACATCGTCTACCATGGCAAGCTCTTCGACGCGGCGGTCAGCAACCTCGGGATCCCGGCGCTCGGCTACGACCGCGTGTTCCAGGAGGTCCACCGCGTCCTGAAACCCTCCGGGCGGTTCGTGTTCAGCGAGTGGCCGACCGACCCGAACCCGTCGTTCGCCGTACTGCGGGAACTGCTCGAGAGGCACGGGACGCGATCGCCGTCGAAGGACCTCGTCCAGGTTCGGGAGGCGGTGCGGCTCGTCCGAACGGATCCGGAGGCGAAGGCACTCGGAGACCCGCGTTCGGTCCTCAAGGCGCTCGGCGTCGCAGGTTTCGAGAAGCGGGATGCGACGACGAAGACGTTCCCGGTCCGGTTCACGAGCATGGCGGAACTCGTCGCCTTCGCGGGTTCGTACGGATGGTATGAGCGAGAGCTTCGCGAGATGTCCACGGAGAGTCGCAAGACATTCGACGTGGAGCTCGCAAACCGCCTGAAGCCGCTCACGACCTCCTCCGGCATCGAGGACACCTGGACGCTGAACTTGTTCGTCGCGCGCTCCGAGTGAGACTCGTAACGAAACCCTAAATATACCGCGGCTCATCGAAACGACGCGCATGGATGTCGAGCCGATTATTCGGGGAGTGGACGCCCACAAAGTGTACAACTCCGGGGCCGTCAAGGTCCACGCCCTGCGCGGGGTGAATCTCGCGATCCCTCGCGGCGAGATGGTCGCGATCATGGGACCCTCCGGCTGCGGCAAGACGACGCTCTTGAACTGTTTCTCCGGCCTCGACGACCTGACGTCGGGCGACGTCCTCATCGAAGGCGTCTCGCTCGCCTCGATGGACGACAACGCGAAGAGCCGGTATCGTTCGCGGCGGATGGGATTCGTCTTCCAGACGTACAACCTTCTGCCCGTGCTTACCGCCGTCGAAAACGTCGAGCTGCCCCTCCTCGTCGCGAAGGCGCCCGCCAAGGAGGCGCGCCGGAAGGCGCTCGCCCTCATGGCCGCCGTGGAACTCGATGGATGGGCGGACCACAAGCCCGCGCAGTTGAGCGCCGGACAGCAACAGCGCGTCGCGATCGCCCGCGCCCTCGTGAACGACCCTGCGATCGTGTGGGCGGACGAGCCGACCGGGAACTTGGACTCGGAGACGTCGGCGCAGATCATGGACCTCCTCGTCCGCCTGAACCGGGAGCAGCGGCAGACGCTCGTCCTCGTGACCCACGACGCCGCCATCAGCTCGCGGGCCCACCGGATCCTGCGCATGCGGAACGGCGAGATCGTCGAGGAGACGCGGGGCGGGTAGGATGGCCCTCCCCGAAGCGTCCGCGTGGGCGATCCTGATCGGGGTCGTCCTCGTCGCCGCCGTCGTCGGATTCCGGCCGTTGCTCGCGCGCCTCGCGGCCCGGAACATCGGACGGCGGAAGTCGCGCGTCCTCATCGTCGTCGCAGGGTTGCTCGTCGGCACCGCGATCATCTCCTCGAGCCTCGTCGTCGGAGACACGCTGAGCTACATCTTCCTCGAGGACGTCTACGCGCGCCTCGATGCGATCGACGAGCTCGTCTCGAACACGTTCAACGGCCAACTCTTCTCCTTTTCCGAGACGAACTTCACTCAGATCCGCGCGGACCTCGGGACCTCCGGCACCACGATCGACGGGATCGCGCCCGCCCTCCTGAAGATCATGCCCGTCCGGAACGTCGCGGGGAACAAAGGGAACCAGGAGATCTCCGTGATGGGCCTGAACGCGACCTTTGAGAGCGGCTTCGGTTCGCTGACGACGGCGGACGGGCGGGCGGTCGACACGAACGACCTCGCACCGACGGAGGTGTACGCGAACGGGCGGGCCGCGGCGGACCTGAATGCCACGGCGGGCCAGGACCTCACGTTGTTCTACGGCACCACGAACCAGACGATCGTCCACGCGACCCTCGCCGGGATCGTGCGGGACGCGGGCAAGGCCGCGTACGAGGGCCGCGCGATCCTGTTCATGGACCTGCGTCGGGCCCAGGCCGCGTTCAACGAAACCGGCGCGATCAACCTGATCCGCGTGTCGAACCTCGGTGGCGTGGCCGACGGCGTCGCGTATTCCGATCGCGTGACGCAGGATCTGCGGCTCAGCATCGCGATGCGGCACCTCGCCTTGCGCGTCCAGGCGGTCAAGGCGGACGACATCGCGTCGGCGCTGCAAGTGGGTCGCGACGCGACGGACCTCTTCCTGGTCATGGGGGCGTTCGGGATCCTCGCGGGGGTCCTGCTCATCGTGAACATCTTCGTCATGCTCGCGGAGGAACGGAAGCCGGAACTGGGCGTCGCCCGCGCGCTCGGCTTCCTGCGGGCCGATCTCTTGACGACGTTCGCCCTCGAGGGGACGTTCTACGCGGTCGTCGCCGCGGCGTTCGGATCTCTTGCGGGCCTCGGCCTCGGATCTATCATGGTGTATTTCTTCGACAAGCTCGTGCCACACGGCGACGTCGCCGTGACGTTCCACTTCGACGTGTCGTCGGTGGTCACGGCGTTCGTCGTCGGGACCGCACTGACCTGGATCACGATCCTCCTCGCCTCGTGGCGGGTGAGCCGGCTCAACATCGTCCGGGCGATCCGGGACCTCCCGGAGCCTGGGACCCCGGAGCGGTCGCGGGACGTCCTCATCGCCGGACTCCTCGTGTTCCTCGGAGGGTTCGCTCTGACCACGTGGGGCTTCGCGACGGACACCGGAATGGGGAAGATCCCGGGACCGCCGGTCTTGGCGCTGGGCCTCGGCATCGTCGCGGCATCCCGCGGCTGGGCTCGGGCGGCGATGACGGTGGCCGCGGCCTTCAACCTCGCGTGGATCCTCCTGCCATTCACGTTACTGAACCAGGCAACAGACAACGTGTCGATCGCCTTCGTCCTCGTGGGCGTGATCCTCGTCGGCTCCGGCATCCTGATCGCCGTGTTCAATGTGAGCGAGACCTTGCGGGCGGTGCTCCGGAGGGCGAACCGCGGCGCCGGCCGGCCGGTCCTCAAGACCGCGATCTCGTATCCGATGGACAGGCGCTTCCGCACGGGCATGACCGTCGCCATGTTCGCGCTCATCCTGTTCATGGTCACGTTGATCTCGATGCTCCAGGGCCTCCAGGCGGCGAGCCTCGATTCATTCGTGCGGCAGCAATCCGGCGGATACGACGTCATCGCGTACACGACGACGTACGGCGAGATCCCGAACTTCCGGCAGCGGCTCCAGGAGAACTTCAGCGAATCGCTCTTCGCGGGCGGCTGGAACGGGACCTCGAGCGCGAGCGTTATGCCGGCGAAGGTCCAGGCCGTCGGAGGCAATCGGACGTACGACTACACGCTCTGGGGCGTGGATAACTTCCTGATCCAGTCGAACCAGTACGACTTCACGAGCTTCCTGCCGTCGTACGTCAACGAATCGAGCGGGATTCGGGAGAGCCTCGTGACGCGCGAGCAAATCTGGCTCTCCCTCCGGTACAATCACACGCTGGCGATCGTGGACCGCACGGCCGCGGGCCCGAACCAGTTCGTGCCGGACGAGAGCCGCCTCCGCGTGGCGCCGGGAGACCGCATCCGCGCGTTCGACGCCGCCGGCCGGAGCGTGAACCTGACGATCGTCGGCGTCCTGGAGCAGGCCCTGCAATTCACGTCCGGGGTGTTCGTCGACCAGAGCGTCGTGCGCGGCGTGTTTCCCGTGCAGGAGCGCTACACCGCGTACTTCTTCCAGATGGCGCCCGGGGTCGACGTCGGCGCGTTCCGGACGGACCTCGAGCGCACGTTCTTCGTGTACGGCCTTCGGACGATCGACATCCGCGAGCAGATCGGGCAGGCGTTCGGTGCGTCGCAGGAGGTCCTGACGCTCATGCAGGCGTACCTGGGGATCGGGCTCCTCGTCGGGATCGCGGGCCTCGCGGTGATCACGCTCCGGGCCGTCGTGGAGCGGCGCACGCAGATCGGGGCGCTGCGCGCGATTGGCTTCACGCGCGCGATGGTCCTGTGGACGTTCCTCATCGAGATCGCCCTAATCGCCGTCCTGGGGATCGGGATTGGAGTCGCCCTCGGGATCGTCTTGTCGTACAAGATCTACATCGTGTACTTCGCGGACATTGTCGTGTTCAGCGTGCCCTGGCCAAATCTTGCCTTGATCGTAGGCGTCGCGTCCGTCGCGGCGGTCGCCAGCGCGGCCCAACCGGCCATCCGCGCGTCTCGTATCCCACCGGCGGAAGCGCTGCGGTACATCGAGTGAGCCCATCGCGCGGCTACCCGGAACCGCCGAGAAACATACCTCTAAGTGGAGGTACGCTCCGAGGCGATGAGGTGCTCGATCCGGACCCGTCGCCGGGCAAACTCCTGCTCGGCCTTCCGGTGGTAAGCGGCCATGCGCCTCAGGAGATCCGCCTTCGCCTTCTCCGAGTCCACCCGACCCACGTACTCCTCGCGC
>DATGWB010000074.1:0-3683 GCA_035299725.1 Thermoplasmata archaeon | reverse complement strand
TCGACCGCCCGTGCGTAGTTCCCCTCTCGGACCGACCGGCGCGCGTCGCGCAGGGCGACTTCGGCCTCGTACGAATGGAATCCCTCGCGCTGCAGACGCCCGTAGAGGATCTCCGCATCCGCGATGCCGGTCGTCGCCTTGCGATAGCTGTTGCCGATGACTTCGAGCTCGCCTTGGAGGCGGATAGCGATCGCGTTCGAGGCCTCGATCAACCCTTTGGCGAGCATCTCCCGCGCGTTCTTGAGGTCGGCCTCCACGCCGTTCGTCAGGACGCCCTCGCCGCGGAGATACGTCATCTGGGCCTCCGTCGCGTCAAAGGATTTCATCGAATCGATGTAGAGTTCCTTGAGGCGTGTGGCCTTCGTCTCGATTTCCTTGGCCACGTTCGTGGCCCCTTCCGCGTCGCCGATGGCGAGCTGTCGTGTCGCCTCATGCAGCGCCTCTTCGAGTTCGGATGCCGCCCCCTGAGTGAATGTCTCGGGATCGGCCGGTCTCTGCATTTCTCCGAGCGACTCGAGCGCGAGTTCCGCCAGGAAGATGGCGTTCGACGCCTGCTCGGCCCGTTCCTGGAACGTGCGGCCCTCTTGCTCCGCGCGTTCGACGAGGACCCGCGCCTCGAGGTAGTTCGGGACGAACGCACCGCTGTCCCAGATTCCCGAGAGCACTTTCTTCTCGGCGCGCGCGAGGAGCGTCTCGAGCTCTTCCGTTCGCAGGCCGAGTCGACGCATCGAATCAATCCGGGACTGCAGCGCCGTCGCGGCCTTCTGGTATCCGCCGAAGCGTTCGTCGAGGGTGATCGCGAGGGACTCCGCCTTCTTCGCGGCGTGAAAGGCCTTCGCGAACTGATTCGAATCGAAGAATCGTTTCGCGATTTGCAGCGCGTCTTCGGCCGGTTTGATGTCGGCCTGTGTAAGGCGGAGGACCGTCAGGAGTCCTTCCGATTGACCGATCGCTTCCTCGGCATTCCGCACCTTCGACGATTTGAGGAAGCCGACGCTCGTCTCCCGCCCGTTGTCTATGGAAAGGCCCCCGCGCTGC
The DNA here is from genome assembly GCA_035299725.1 of Thermoplasmata archaeon. Lineage (GTDB taxonomy): Archaea > Thermoplasmatota > Thermoplasmata > RBG-16-68-12 > RBG-16-68-12 > RBG-16-68-12. The sequence goes on along the minus strand of DATGWB010000074.1, from coordinate 2,645 downwards.
GGCCCGCTCGGGCAAGGCGCCGGAAGAAATTCCGCGCCAGACCGGTGGGTTACGGAATAGATGGAGAGGACCCGGGATAATGGTTCCGATGACCGCCTCGACGGTCCCGTTCTCGATACCGCGAATGGACAGGATTATTACACGACGGACGGTACGCCGCGGTCGTGGCCGGAATCCTGCGTCTCGCGCGGCCCCTCAACTGCCTCATGTCCGCCGTCGGCGTTGGGGTTGGTGGCCTCGTCGGGGTCGGACCGGCCGCGTGGGGCGTGCTCGCCGCCCCACTGGGCTTGGCCGCAATCGCCGCGGCGGCCTTCACGGCGGGCGGGAACGCCTTGAACGACATCTTCGACCGCGAGACGGACCGCATCAACCATCCGGACCGGCCGCTGGCATCCGGTCGACTCACCCTCGGCGCGGCGCGGATCTTCGCGGCGTCCACGTTCGCGCTTGCCGCCCTCTTCGCGCTGTTCATCAACCGTCCCGCCCTCGGGATCGTCGGGCTGAACGTGCTCCTCATGGTCTCGTACGAGGCCTGGCTGAAAGCCCGCGGCGCTGCCGGGAACCTGGTCATCGCCTACTTGGTCGGCTCGTTGTTCCTCTTCGCCGGCGTCTCGGTGTTCGGAGGCGCGTTCGATCCGCTGATCCGCACGGGGATCCTCGCCGCCCTGGCGTTCCTCGCGACGTTGGGCCGCGAGATCACGAAAGACATCGAGGACATACGTGGCGATGTCGATCGGCGCACGTTGCCTCAGCAGATCGGGGCGAAGCGCGCGGGAGCGGTCGCGGCATTCGTCCTCGTCCTGGGTGTAGCGCTGAGTGCGCTGCCGCTTTACCTCGGCGTCCTCGGGATTGGCTACGCCATCCTGGTCGTCCCCGCGGACGGAATGTTTATCTACGCCGCCCTCCACTCGGCGGCAAATCCGGCGCGCTCCCAGCGCGTCACGAAGTATGCGATGATCGTGGCCCTCGCGGCGTTCCTCGCCGGTGCGTTCCTGTGAACGTGTACGAGTCGATCTTGGAGCGTCGCCGCGCGGGCCGGCTCCACATGACGCTCCTGGACCCGGACAAGCAGACCGCGAAGGAGGCCGCGGGCCTCGCCGCGGACGCGGGCCGGGCGGGGACCGACGCGATCATGGTCGGCGGCTCGACCGGGGTGACGCAGGACAAGGTCGACGGCACCGTGCTGGCGATCAAAGAGGCGATCCGAGTGCCGGTCATCCTGTTCCCCGCGAGCGCCGCGAACCTCTCGCCCCACGCGGATGCGCTGTACTTCATGAGCCTCCTGAACAGCCGGGACCCGCGCCTCATCGTCGGGGAGCAGCGCCTCGCCGCGCCGATCGTCAAGGCGTGGGGCCTCGAGACGATCCCGATGGCGTACCTGGTCGTCGAACCGGGGATGCGCGCGGGGGAGATCGGCGATGCGGAGCTGATCTCCCGCAAGAATCCGACCGTCGCGGTCCAGTACGCCCTCGCGGCACAGATGCTCGGGATGAAGCTCATCTACCTGGAGGCGGGCAGTGGAGCTCCCGAGCCCGTGCCCGCAAAGCTGATCCGAGCCGTGCGGGAGTCGATCGACATCCCGGTCGTCGTGGGCGGAGGCATCCGCACCCCGGCAGACGCGAAGGCCGTCGCGGCGGCCGGGGCCGACGTCGTCGTCACGGGGACGATCGTCGAGGTGGCCCGCGAGGGCGACGCCTTGCGCCGGATCATCGAAGCGGTGAAGGCGGCCTGATGCACGTCCTCCGTCCGAAGACGGTCGCGGAAAGCCACGCGGAGACGACGCGCATGGCCCGTCGGCTGTTCGTCTCCCCGCCGGCGCAACGCATGGTGTTGCCGATCCTCGTCTTCTCGCTGATGGAATCGTTTCTGCTCATCTATCCCGCGCTCGACGGATGGCGGGTCGTGTGGGGAGCCGTCGCAATCGCCGTCCCGGCGTACGTCGCGGCCTACGCGACTGTCCCGCTCGCGGAGCGCCTGGGCGGCCGCATGAATTTCCGGCGCTCGTTCCTCCTCGTCTTCGTCAGCCTGATCATGGTGGGTGCGATCGAACTGGCCGTCGTCGCCGCCCTCACCCTGTACTCGGTCCTCGGCACGACGACGTACGCGTTTCGGATCGACCGCGCCGTGGTCCTCGGGTACGGGGCGGTCCTCTGGATCCGCGCGGTCATCTTGACCGCCACGTCGAACTCGAAGTACGTTCGGACCCTCCCGGCCGCGTCCCTCCACCCGGTCCTCGGCTATATAGGGCTCGCGGTTTTCGTCCACCTGGGCGTCTGGGACATCGTCTTGGCGCTCGCGGTGTACGCCTTGTTCTTCCTGAGCGCGGTCGCGTACACGGAGATCGCGAAGCGCCCGCTCCTCCGGTCGTTCGGCGCGGACGGCCTCAAGCTCCTGCGCTCGACGCTCGACCAGTACGGCGAGCAGGAGGAATCCGGCATCGCGGAGCTCGAGTCGTTCTTCGATTCGATCAGCGTGCGCGCGCGCGTCCGCGTGGCGGGGCTCGCCTTCCGAACCGCGAAGGGAATCAAGGCGATCCTCCTCGCGCCGGCCGTGCACCCGGGCCCGATGGGATTCGTCAGCGGGAGCGATCTTCCGTCGAAAATCGCGCGGGGCCTCACGGACCTGACGCCGAACGTGCTGGTGGC
>DATGWB010000073.1:0-8633 GCA_035299725.1 Thermoplasmata archaeon | reverse complement strand
CCCGTCGCATCTTGGAGGAGCGCCTGATCCATCCGGAGCGCGATCTCGTCGCCAGGATTCATCCGGCCGTCGGCGAGATGAGAACGGATGAGTTTGCGGGTGAGGTTTTCCCCCATAGAAACAGCTCCGGCGCGTGGTGAGACCCTCGTACCCTATCAAGGTTGATGCGTACGAACCGTGACAGATTCCGATGTTACCCTTAAACCAGGTTGATTCAGCGGCGCTTTGACATCTCATTGTGGGCAGCGTTATTTAGCCCGAGTCACTTCGACCGCGCGAGGGCGGATGGCGAAGTACTTCGTCACGGGGGCCACCGGCTTCATCGGCGGTCGCGTCACCCGGCAGCTGGTCGATGCCGGCCACGAGGTTGTTGCGATCGCGCGGAACCCGGAACGCGCGAAGGACCTGGTCTCGCTCGGGGTCGATATCCGTCCGGGAGACATCACGGATCCGGATTCGCTGCGCGGCCCGATGGCCGGCGTCGATGGCGTGTTCCACATCGCGGGCTGGTACAAGATTGGCTCGAAGGATCGCGCGGCGGGCGAGCGGATTAACGTCGTGGGTACCCGGAACGTGTTGACCGCCATGAGGGAGCTCGGCATTCCGAAAGGGGTCTACACGAGCACGCTCGCGGTGTTTTCCGACACGCACGGTCAGCTGGTCGACGAGACGTATCGGAGCGCCGGTCCATGGCTGACGGAGTACGACCGAACGAAGTGGGTTGCCCACTACGAAGTTGCGGAACCGATGATGCGCGCGGGCCTCCCCTTGGTCATCGTCCAGCCGGGAGTCAACTACGGTCCGGGAGACACGAGCGAGATCCGGCCCTTGATTGTGCGATATCTGCAGCGCAAGCTGCGAGCCCTTCCGAAACAAACAGCGTATTGCTGGGCGCACGTCGACGACACGGCACGTGGCCACCTCCTCGCGATGGAGAAAGGAGCGGTCGGGCAGGCGTACATCATCGCGGGGTGGCCTCACACGCTGATCGACGCGTTCGACTTGGCCGAGCGGATCACCGGGATTCCAGCGCCCCGGTTCCATGCATCGCCCGGTCTGCTCCGCGCGATAGCTGCGATCTCTCGCTCCGAGAGGCTTCGAGTCGCCGCCGGCGTGACGTATCTTGGGAGCAACGCAAAAGCACGAAGCGAGCTGGGATTCGTGCCGCGGCCTCTCGAGGAAGGTCTTCGCGAAACACTTCAACATGAGATGCGGTTGCTCGGCATCAGCTCAACGGCGAGCTGATCGGTCCGCGTGAGGAATCCCTCAAATAAATGATGCGCGTTGGCGGCGCAATTCTCAGGAGGAAACGAGATGCCGTACAACGATGGTCAGAGCACTTTGTTCTTCGGACCCTGGTACCGGAAGTCTCCGTTCTTCGAGGCCACCCAGCGCGCGGGCGCGAAGGCGTACGACATCTACAATCACATGTACCTCCCCGGCCTCTACACCGATCCGTTCGAGGAATACTGGCATCTGATCAACCATGTGACCTTGTGGGACGTGAGCGTCGAGCGCCAGGTCGAGATTAGCGGCAAGGACGGTGCGAAGTTCGCGGAGCTCATCACGCCGCGGAACCTGACGAAATGCGACGTCGGCCAGGGCAAGTATGTGGTCATCACCGACGAAAACGGCGGGATGATCAACGACCCCGTACTGATTCGCCTGGAGAAAAACCGGTTCTGGTTGAGTCTGGCGAATTCGGACACCCTGCTGTGGGCGAAAGGGGTCGCCGTCAATTCCGGGATGGACGTGGACATTTCGGAGCCAGACGTTTCGCCGCTCCAGGTCCAGGGACCGGATTCAAAGAACGTCTTGAAGGATCTCGTCGGTCCCGCGGTCCTCGACCTCGGCTACTACTATTTCATGAGCACCAAGATCGACGGCATTCCGGTCGTCGTCACGCGGACCGGTTGGACGGCCGAGGTCGGCTACGAGGTGTATCTGACGGACGGCCGTCGAGGCGTCGAGCTCTGGGACCGAATCATGGAGGCCGGGAAGAAATACGATATCCGCCCAATTGCACCCTCGGAGATTCGGCGGATCGAAGGGGGCATCCTGAACTACGGGTCCGACATGACGCTCGAAAACAACCCCTACGAAGTGGGCCTGGGCTGGCTGGTCGATCTCGGCAAGAAAGCGGACTTCATCGGGAAGAAGGCGCTCACGAAGATCAAGAAAGAGGGCGTGAAACGGAAGCTGGTCGGCATCGAGATCCCAGGTCCCCAGATCCATGCGTGGGCCACCGAGTTCTGGGACGTGAAGAAGGATGGAAAGAAGGTCGGCCATCTGACGGCCCTCACCTACTCTCCCCGCCTCGAGAAGAACATCGCGTACGCTTGGGTCCCGATCCGATTGGCCAAGCTCGGGACGCGGCTCACGATCGCGACTTCTGCGGGGGAGCGCGACGCCATCGTCGTCAAGAAGCCGTTCGTCGATCCGAAGAAGTCGATCCCGAAATCGTAGCGCGCGAACGGCCCTCGCACCGGTTCGAGGTCACTTCGATCGAAGGACAGGTCGCGTCAAGCAGGTCGCGCCGCCTTCGGCCTTGAGGGAGATTTCCTTCCCGCGATACGTCCGGACGCGACACCCGGAGGCCTCGAGACGCTTCCGGGTGATCGGGTTTCCTTCGAGGACGATGCAATCGCGAGGCCCGACCGCGAGCACGTTCGGCGCCATCGTGTTGAACTCCTCGTCCGGGACCTCCACGAATTCGAACCCGTGCTCACGGAGGGATTTCCAGAATGGGACCGGGAAGAGCCGCGGGTAGATTACCGCGAGGTCGTCATCGATGACGCTGATGAGGGACATCAGGTGGAGGCACGTGTCCGGGCCTTGGAAATACGGCAACGGGACGGCCTCCACCGCGACGCCGATGCCTGTCATGGTCTCCCGGATCTGGCTCAGGCCGCCGGCGTTCGTTCGGAATCCTTGGCCTACCGCCAACAAGTCGTGATTCACCCAGAGGAGATCGCCGCCCTCCGCCGTCGCATCGCCGTGGAGCCGCGCGAGGATCGGCACGTGAAGCGCCTGAAACGTTCGGGCCATCGATTCCTCTTCGCCTCGCCGGAGTTTCTTTCCCATCCGGAGGATGACCGCCCCGCGGTCGGTGACGATGGCGGGATCGTGCACGAAGATCGAATCCGCCTTCCCCGGCTGCGGGTCCTCGTGATATCGGACGTCGACCCTGGATTGCTTCAACATGTCGATGAGCCGGCCGTGCTCTCTCTGAGCCGCAACGAGGTTGGGTTTCGCGGTGTACCCCCATTGCTTCGGGTCGGCCGCGCCGAATGCCTCGTCGGGTCGCCGCACGAGAACCGTGCGGAGCGGATCCGACATGCTCTGGCTTCCATAGTTCCGCGTCAGGCTGGTCCTCCGAGTTTGGAACGGGTCCCGCCTTCTTACTGTTTCCCTCGGCTCGCGGAAAGCTATCGTCGCCAGGAGGCCATTCATCGATCCGAAGAAGGAAACGCCGAAGGGCGTGATTCCACATTGGACGCGCGATTGATTCCGCGCCTCGCCAAAACGCTCATCTAGCTTTCCAGCTTCCGGGTCCCAAAATCAGGAGGTGGTATGATCCCCGGCCACGTGCGCGACGGCGTGATGACGCAAGCGACGAACGACTACGCGGGTCCGATCCTCCCGGGATTCCGGGAGACGGCATGGATCCAGAAATCGCCCTACTTCTATCGCGCCGCGAAGCACGGCGTTCGGGCGTACGACCTCTACAATCACATGCTCATGCCGGGCCTCTACACGGACCCCGTCGAAGAGTACTGGCATCTCGTGAACCACGTGACCCTGTGGGACGTCGGCGTGGAACGGCAAGTCGAGATCGACGGCCCGGACGGATTCGAGTTCATGCAAATGCTGACGCCGCGCGACATGGAGAAATGCGCGGTCGGGGAGTGCAAGTATGTGCTCCTCACGACTCCGGACGGCGGGATCATCAACGACCCGGTCCTCCTCCGCCTCGGGGAGGACCACTTCTGGCTCTCGCTCTCCGATTGGGACGTGCTCTTCTGGTGCAAAGGCGTCGCCGTGAACGCCGGACTCGATGTCATCGTGCGGGAGCCGGACGTCTCCCCGCTCCAGTTGCAGGGTCCGAAATCGAAGGATGTGATGGTGGACTTGTTCGGCGAGGAGATCCTCGACCTCGAGTACTACCACCTGAGGGAGACGCAGTTGGATGGCATCCCCCTCGTCATCACGCGGACGGGTTGGAGTGCCGAACGGGGTTACGAGCTATATTTGCGCGACGCGCGGCTCGGCGAGAAGCTCTGGGATGCGGTCATGGGCGCGGGGGCCAAGTACGACATCCGGCCGGTCGCCCCGTCCGAGATCCGGCGGATCGAGGCGGGAATCCTGAACTACAGTTCGGACATCATGCTCGACAACAATCCGTACGAGGTGGGCCTCGGCTGGACCGTGGACGAGGACAAGCGGTCGGACTACCTCGGGAAGGCCGCGCTCGCTCGGATGAAGAAGGAGGGCCTCAAGCGCAAGCTCGTCGGTGTCGAGGTCGAAGGCGCCCCCCTCGGGGCCTGGATCCCGGATTACTGGGACGTCCACGCGGACGGTCGGAAGGTCGGCCACGTCACCTCGCTGACGTACTCGCCGCGGCTCGAGAAGAACATCGGGTATGCGCTCCTCGGCATCGACCACTCGAAGATCGGGACCCGGTTGCGGGTGTCGACGTCGAAGGGGACCCGAGCCGCCATCGTCGTGAAGAAGCCCTTCGTCGACCCGAAGAAGGACATTCCGAAGTCGTGAGGGTCCCCGGTCAAGGTTGAAGTAGCGCGCGTGCCGTCGGCTCCGGGATGGCCCTCACCCCCGGATCCCGCGTCACCCTTCACGACGGGAACACGATGCCGGTCCTCGGCCTCGGCATGTGGCAGGCCGGCTCGGGCAAGCAGACCCGCAAGGCGGTCGCGACCGCCCTCGAGATCGGATACCGTCTGTTCGACACCGCGAAATTGTATGGGAACGAGAGCGACCTCGGAACCGCGATTCGGGAGAGCGGGATCCCACGCGAAGAGATCTTCGTCATGACGAAGCTCTGGAACAACGACCAGGGGTACGAATCCGGGCTGCGGGCGTTCGAGAAGAGCCGCCGCGAGCTCGGTCTCGATTACGTTGACTTGTACCTTATCCACTGGCCCGTGCCAGGTCTGAGACAGGAGTCGTGGAAGGCGCTCCTCAAGATCCGGGACGAGGGACTCGCCCGGTCGATCGGGGTGAGCAACTACACGATCCGACACCTGGAGGAACTGCTCCGCGCGACCCCGGCACCGCCCGCCGTGAACCAAGTCGAGTTCCATCCCTTCCTCTATCAGAAGGAATTGCTGGAATTCTGCGTCAGCAAGAAGATTCAATTGGAAGCATACAGCCCCCTCACCCGCGGTCATCGACTCGATCATCCGGTCATCGCCCAGATCGCGGCCAGGCACGGTCGGACGCCGGCCCAGGTCCTCATTCGTTGGAGCCTGCAACATGGGCTCGTCGTCATTCCGAAGTCAATCCGTCCGGAGCGAATTCGAGAGAACGCCGCCGTGTTCGATTTCCAGCTGAGCCCCGACGACATGAAGCGACTCGATTCGCTCGACGAGAGCTCGCACGTGGCCTGGGACCCCGAAGACCTGCCGTAACGTTCCGGCGTGCCGCAGAGAGCGAGGCAGTCTTTACCGTCCGCCGCGATTCCCCATCGTGGTCCGGCCGGAATACGAACTCCCGGATGATCTCGGCCCGGCATCCCTCGCGGACCGCCGGCGTTTCTACCGACGGTCGATGGACTTCCGTACTGCGACGAAATGGATGACCGCCTCCGGGAGCGACCGGGTCTACGCGCTGATCCTCGGCCGGCACTCCGGGATCTACCCGCGTCGATTCCGACACCTGAAGAACGTTCCCCTGATCGTCGACGACGCCCGCGACGTCCGAGACCTCCGTCCCTATCTCGTGAAGTACCTCCCGGAAGGCGTGTACTACGATCGAAACGTGTACACCTCCCTCGACGGCGCTCGAAAGGCCCGGCTCGATTATTCTCGCGCATGGAGAAGTCCGTTCTTTGCCGGGCAGGAACTTGCCTTCGACCTGGACCCGGAAAACCTGGACTGCCCAATCCACGGGGACATCGAGGCGAAGATGCGGCGCCATCAGGGCCTTTCGTTCTGCGATTGGGAGTTCGAAGAGGTCCGTCGACAGGCGGTCGCGTTGTACGATGAGCTCGCCGCACGGTGGACCCGGCTGAAGGTCGTCTACTCGGGCCGCGGATTCCATGTCCACGTCTTCGACGACGAGGCGTTCCGTCTGAGCCGGAAAGAGCGGTCTCGCATCGCCACACGATTCGCGCGGCGATACGCGATCGACGAATGGGTCACGTCGGGCGAGATGCGGCTCATCCGCCTCCCGTACTCCATGCACGGGATGGTCTCTCGAATCGTCCTCCCCCTCCGTCGGGGCGACGTGGCGAAGTTTCGGTACAACGATCCGCGAGCGATCCCGCGCTTCTAGCCTCGCTTACTTCTTGGCCTTCTTTTCCTTGCGGCCAGCGTAGTAGGCTTTCTTCTTCGCGGCCTTCTTCGACTTCTTCTTCTTGGCCATCGAGGCCCGAATGCGCCCGGAAGATTGAAGGCTTTCGCCTCCTGGCACGTACGCGATGCCCTGGATCTCGACCTTCATCCCGAGGAGCAGGTCGGCTCGAACGGTTGCACGAGCCGGTCGCGGTTCGCCAGCGAAGAACTCCGCGTACACTTCGTTCATCCCGCGGAAGTCCTCGAGGTCCTTCAGGTACACCGTGGTCGAGACGACATGCTCGAGGCTCGACCCCCCGGCCTCGACGACCTTGCGGAAGTTCTCGAGCGCCTTCCGTGTCTGGAGCCGGATGTCGCCTTCGATTAACTTGCCGTCCGACCCGAGCGGTCCGTGCCCCGCGAGGAAGACGAAATTCTCCAGGCGTACGCCCCACGAGAAGGGGAGCCCGATCGCGGGGAGGTCGGTCCGGATCGCTTCTTTCTTCATGTTCGCGGTAGGTGCGTCTGCGGATATGAGCATTGACCGCCGCGGACCCACGTCGATGGTCGATCAGGACCGACGATGGGTGATGCTCGTCCGTGACTTGCCGTCCCCCGGCGTCGGCTGCGGTTTCCCCTCGAGCACCAGAGGGGCGCCTTCGCGTTCGAGGAGCTTCCGCTTCGTTTCGGGGCCCCCTTCGGACGAGTAGTTCCCGAGGCCGCCCGACTTCGGGACGACGCGGTGGCATGGAATGACGATGACCACCGGGTTTCGGGCGCACGCGGTCCCGACCGCGCGGCTCGCTCCGGGCCTCCCGAGCCGTCGCGCGATTTCACCGTACGTGATCGTCTCGCCGGGCGGAATCGTCCGCAAGAACTCGAGGACCTCCCGCTCGAAGGGCGCGACCTCCAGCGCGAGTGGGATGTCCTGCAGGTCCCCCTTTCCGGTGTGGATGTGCTCGAGGATCCGCGCCAGGTACGGATGGTCGGATCCCGCGGTTTCCACCGGAGCCTTCCGGGTCAACCGCACCGCGGCGACGCGATCCCCAAGGACCTCGAGCTGGACGTAGAGGCCGAGTTCCCGACTGAACTTCGAATAGACCTCCAAGGCCTCTCCGGTCTCGAGGCCAGATCGCATCCGGACCATCGGGAGCATCGCCCGGACGACGTGGTGCTCGGCCCGGTTCAGGTGCTGCTCGAAGGTGCTCCGAGCGATGCCGAGGGACAGACTGACCTCTTCGGTTGTCGCCTTCCGAGGGAACTCGTAGTATCCCGCCTCGTATGCGGCGAGGAGGGCGCGCGCCTGCTTCTCGGTGAGCTTGCCCAAGAAGAGCGGCGACGAATAGGCGACCCGATTCCGCTGCGTCACGGAGGCACCCGATTTGGAGACGAGACGCGCCCCTGGGAACTGGTGCAAGAGGGCCTCCGCGTCGGCCCCGTCTTCGAGGATCAACGTGACACGCGCTTCGCCCCGTTGCCAGCGGATCGGCGGGATGAGGTGCGCGTTTTGAACCGCGAGCGACTTGATGATATCCTCCTCCCGGTCGGAACCGTCGAGCAGGAGGGTGACTTCCGCTCCCGTCCGCGTCGAATGCAGCACCTTTCCGACGGAACCACTGAGCTCGGCCGCACGGTCGATTCCGTCCACATCCCCGAAACACCGGAGGAGGAGGAGCCGACCGAGCGGATAGGCGTCGATCGCGAGACCTGGACGCCGTTCCGTGACCGCCTGAAGCGGCCCTTCCGAACGCGTCGCGAAGCTCATCTGGGTCGTCATCGGCCCTCATCCCTTCCCGTCGGATCGCGGCGCAGGCCGTGTCGGTCGACGTCCTTCGTGTCTGTCCTGCTAGCACGCATGGCCCCCGGTAACGCGGCCGATGTCAAGCTTGTTGGGCCGGCGATGGCCGGTATCGCACGGTTCAAAACTCGGCCCATGCGACGTTCCCGACGAAATCTGGAAGGTCGGCCCCGGAAATCGGATGTGCGGATTACCGTTTGCGGCCCGGTCGTTTCTTCGGCAGCGATGACGCGAATCCGACGCCACGTGCGACCCATGCTTGAAGGCCGGCCTCCGTCCGGTATCCCGCCGGCGCCACGAGGAGCCAACCCGCCATGCCCGGG
>DATGWB010000072.1:0-6120 GCA_035299725.1 Thermoplasmata archaeon | reverse complement strand
CGAGGCGTATCTCGTCGAGAACGGGGAGGTCAAGCACCCGGTCCGGAACACGATCATCGAGCTCACGACGCCCGCCTTCTGGTCCGCGGTCGACGCGGTCGGGAAAGACCTCGACTTCGAGGCGGGCTTCTGCGGCAAGTCCGACCCGGGACAGGCGCTCGATGCGAGCCTCGGCGGGCCGACGATCCGCCTTCGGAACGTGTACCTGAGGTGATTCCATGGAAGACGTCTCCTCCCGGATCGTCGAGAAGGCGATCGGCCTCGGCTGCCAGGATGCGATCGCCGACGTCGTCACGAATCGCTCATACCAGATCCGGTTCGCGCAGAACGAGGCGGTGATCAGCAACCGGTGGCGGGAGTCGACCGCGTCCGTGTTCTTCGTCTACGACAAACGGGTCCTCGCGAGCGACATCAAGGACCTCTCGCGGGCGGACGAGGCCGTCGAACGGCTGGTGAACATCGCGAAGGGCTCCCAGCAGAATCCGGACTACGCGGGGATCGCGGACGGGCCGTTCCGCTATGCGCGCGTGCGGCCGGATCCGAAGGTACTCTCCCTCGACGAAGGCGGCAAATATGTCGAGGCGGCGATCGGCGGTGCGACGGACCAGGGCGCGAAGGAATGTGCCGGGTCGTTCTGGAAGTACGAGGACGAGCACTTCCTCGCTACCTCGAACGGCGCAGAGGCGCACGACCATCGGGCGAGCCTCTACCTGTCCATCCGCGCGCTCGTGTCGCTCGAGTCGAGCGGTCACGGGATCGCCTGCGCCACGCGGCTCTCCCAATTCGATCCGGAGAAAGCCGGCCGCAAGGCGGGCCGCATCGCGGCCTTGGCGCGGTCGCCGAAACCCGGGAAGGCCGGGCGATACACGGTCGTGTTCGACCCGCTCATCTTCGGGTCTCTGACGGACCAGACGGGCGGACGGCTCGGCGCGTGGACGGTCATGGCGGGCCTCTCTCCCTTCGGCAAGAAGATTGGGAAAAAGGTCGCATCGCCGCAGCTCACCCTGTACGATGACGGCTCCGGGGAGTCGATCGCGCGGAAGCGCTTCGACGCCGAAGGCGTCCCGACCCGGAGGAACGTCCTCGTCAACAAAGGGGTCCTGAAGACCTATCTCCACAACACCTCGACCGCGAAGAAGTTCCGGACGAAGACGACGGGGAACGCGGGTCTCGTCTCGCCGGACCCTCACGCGATCTTCGTGAAACCCGGAGACCGGTCGCGGGACGAGATCTTCTCCGAGGTGAAGGACGGCCTGTGGCTCACGAACACCTGGTATACCCGCTACCAGTCGTACGTGACGGGAGATCTCTCCACGATCCCGAGGGACGGCATCTTCCACATCCGCAAAGGCGACGTGGTCGAGGCGTGGAAGGACATCCGCCTAACGGATAACCTGATTCATCTCCTGAAGAACATCGAGGCGCTGGGCGACGAACCCGAGCAGATGATGTGGTGGGGCGAAGTGAGCATCCCGAACTCCGTCCCCTACGCGCGGATCAAGGACGTCGGGATCACGAAGTCCGCCGAGTGACCGAGACCTCGCTCTCCGCGGTCTCGAGCAGGACCGCGTTGATCACGCCATCCTGGCCGGGGCGAGATGTGACTCGCGCGAGTCCGATCTCCGTCTGGATCGTCGCGCCACGGGTGATGATATTCCGCGTCACGAAGTTCGGATTCGACGGGTTCGCCTTCACGGTGACGATCTTGACCTTCTTCGTCGCGGAAGTCCGGCGATCCAGGACGTTGGCGAATTCCGCGCTCAGGATGCGGACCTTCCGGTTCGCGCCCTTCGTCCGGTAGAGCTTCAGGCGCTGGGCGCCAATGAAGGCGTATTGCTGCTCCCGACCGATCTCTCGCCGCCGCTTCTTGCGGAACGGCCGATAGCGGCCTCCGGTCGGCTTCCGTTTCGAGCGTCCTTGCCAAAGGGCCATCTGATCTTCGCCAAAGAACGGACCGTATATGACCGTTGTGGGTCACACGATGTGGATCGTGCCGTACACGAGGAGGCTCGTGGCGAGGAAGCCGAGGAGCGCGCCGCCGTTCAACAGAGGCAGTCCGGCCTGCGGGTTCCCCTTGAGGACGTACCGCATCAAGACGAAGAAGCCAACGAGGCTCCCGATGATGGTCCCCACCGCTACAGTCATGAACGGGGCGACCGGACCGAGCGAGCGACCTAGGAGGGTCGGATCGTTCAGGAACGTGAAGGCGGAGACGCTCATGATCCCCGGGATGATGAGGTCTCCCAACCCGATGAACATCGCTTCCCGCTCCTCTCCGGAGGCCACCTGGGCCTTGAGGCTCTTCTGCTCCCGGAACGAGTAGCCCGCCTTCTTCGGGATGACGAGGAGGATCGGGAGCCGTTGGCTCGTCAGCTCATCGGCGAGCGTAATCATGTGCTTCGTCCGGTACACTGCCCACGCGTCGTAGACGGCGAGAGCGATGAGCAGGAGGATCGCGGGCAACAGTCCGAACGAGATTCCCAGGATCGCCGTCACGCCTGCGGCGGTCACGAAGCCGATCGTGTCGACCACATACCACTCCGGGAACTTCACGAGGAGGTAGATCAAGACGGCGGCGACGGCGAACGAAAGCAGGGTCGCGACATCCGCGAGCACGTTCTGGAAATTCGGGTCTTGGTTCTGTCCGGTCCCATAGTACAATCCATAGTATAGAGGCAGCAACATGACGAATGCGAGCGTGACGAAGATCGATGCCATGATGACGTACTTCGCAAGGTTCTGACGACGGTAACGGACGAGCCCCAGGATCACCGCGGTGAAGACGAGGATCAAAATGATGTAGATCGCGGTGTTCGTGACGTCACTCGGGTTCGGGAAAGCCTGGAAACCGCTGCTCTGGAACAACGGAGACAGCGCGATCGCGACCGCTTGGCTCGCGACCAAGAGCACCGCCATCGCCACGACGGGAGCGTACTCGGGGCGCATCGATGCCTACTCCCGCGTCACGCGTCCGAAGGCCACCGTGCCGGCGATTTTCTCGATGTGCACCTTGACGATCGCACCCTTCGCGGTCCCAGGCACGTAGATCACGTACTTGTCGAGCTTCGCGATCCCGTCGCCCTTCTTTCCGATGTCCTGGATCATCAGCTCGTAGACTTTCCCCTCGACGAGCGGGGCTTCCTCGACCTTCGCAGCTTTCTTCACGGCCTTCACGGGCCGCCGCGCGCCGCACGCGTCGCATTCGAGCATCGCGATCCGGCCTTCCTTGACGAGCCGCGTGTCGGGCCGGCCGCATTCCTGGCAGAGCACGTACGCGTCGACGTAGGACTTGACCCGCTCCTCGATCTGCTGCGATGTGACCTTGCTCTTGAACACGACGCGGCGCCCTTCCATCGCACCCGAGGTCCCGAGTTCCCGCAGCAGGTACGTCAGGACCATGTCCGGATCCCGCCGGATCGCGCCGACGATGTCCTCGAAGTTCCGGAGGATCGTCGTCTTGCCCTCGATCACGACGTCCGGTGACGGGACTTGGAATCGCTCCCCGCTGCTGAGCGCCGCGGGCAACGCCTTCTTGGCGCGTGCAAGGAGCTCTTCATAACCGAAAGAAGACACGAAGGGCGACGAAAGCCCGCGTCGGTTTAAAGGTTTGCGGGCTAACGCGCGGCGGCGCGAACGAGGCCGAGATGGAGCGGGGACGGCCTCAGCGGACGGGAACGCAACTCGGGGTGGAACTGCGATGCGACGAAGTACGGGTGGCCTTTCAACTCGAGGACCTCCATCCTTCGTCCGTCGTCGGATCGACCGACGTATCGGAGGCCCGCGTCCTCGAGCTTCGGGATGTACGCCGGGTTGATCTCGTATCGATGCCGGTGGCGCTCATGGATCGTGGTGGCATCGTACAGCTTGGCGGTCGTCGAGTTCGGATCGACATCGATTTCGTGGGCACCGAGGCGCATCGTCGCGCCCATGCCTTTCACGCCGCGCTGCTCCGGCAGCAAGTCGACGACGGGGTGGGGCGTCTTCGGATCGAATTCGGAACTGTTCGCCCCCTTCAGGCCGAGGACGTCACGGGCGAAGCCGATCGTCGCGAGCTGGAATCCAAGGCACACGCCTTGGAACGGAATGTCGTGTTCCGCGGCGTATCGGGTCGCGGCGATCTTCCCCTCGATCCCTCGATCTCCGAATCCTCCCGGGACGAGGATTCCGTCCGCGCCTTCGAGGAGCTTCGTCCCATGCTTCTCCAGGTCGACGGACTCGACCCACTTCAGTTTGACATGGACCCTCGCGTGGGCGCCCGCGTGATGGAACGCCTCGATGTGGCTGATGTACGAATCCTTCAGGTGCGTGTACTTGCCGACGAGGGCGATCGTCACTTCTTTGTCCGGATTCTTCAGGTTCTCGAGGAACGCCTTCCATTCTCGCAGGTCCTCGTCCTTCGGTTTCAGCCGGAGCGTCTTCACGATGTATTCCGTGAGACCTTGGCCGTCGAACAGGAGCGGGACGTCATAGATCGTCGACGCGTCCGGGGCGCTGATGATGCCTTCGACGGGGACGTCGGTGAAGAACGCGATCTTCTTCTTGATGTCGGGCTCGAGGGAGTGCTCTCCGCGGGCGATGATCACGTTGGGCTGGATCCCCATCGAACGGAGCTCACGGACGCTCTGCTGGGTGGGCTTCGTCTTCTGCTCACCGACGGCGCCCATGACCGGCACCAATGTCGTGTGCACGAACAGGAGGTTTTCTTTCCCAATTTCCTGGGCGAGTTGCCGGACGGCCTCGAGGAAGGGCATGCCCTCGATGTCGCCGACGGTCCCGCCGACTTCGACGAGGACGATGTCCGCCCGCTCCTTTTCGCCGACGGCCTGGAGTTGGGCCTTGATTTCGTCCGTGACGTGCGGGATGATCTGGACCGTGCGACCGAGATAGTCCCCGCGGCGCTCCTTCTCGATGACCGCGCGATAGACCTTGCCCGTCGTGATGTTGTGGTCGCCCGTCAGGTTGACGTCCAGGAAACGTTCGTAGTTGCCGAGGTCGAGGTCGACCTCCGAGCCGTCGTCGAGGACGAACACCTCGCCATGCTGGTAGGGATTCATCGTGCCCGCGTCGACGTTCAGATACGGGTCGATTTTGACGGGGCAGACCTTTAGTCCTTTCGACTTCAACAGGACGCCGATCGAGGAAGTGCTGATGCCCTTCCCGAGTCCTGACAAAACGCCTCCCGTGACAATGACATACTTCACGCAATCACGGGAATGCTCCATCCGGCGGGTCGGTGATAAAGTTTGTGTCTTGAAATCGGCGAATCAGCGCGCACGAGCGCACGTCGCGGCCACGCAGAGCCGGATGACGCGAGCGAAAGCCTATATCGACCGCACGAATGGGTGAGCGTGGTGGTTCCTTGGAGCTCGTGAAGTACGAAGGACTTCCGATCGGAGCAGCGGCTCCGGACTTCTCGCTGCCCGCAGTCGATGGGAAAACATACTCGCTGGCTTCGTTCCGGGAGAAGCAGGTCCTCGCCGTCGCGTTTTGGTGCAATCACTGCCCCTACGTCCAGGCCTGGGAAGAACGCACGATCGCCGTCCAGCGCGATTACGCGGGAAGGGGCGTGCAGTTCGTGATGATCAACGCGAACGACGCCGAGAGCTATCCGGAAGACGACTTCCCGAACATGGTCGAACGCTCGAAGCGGAAAGGCTACAACTTCCCGTACCTCCGGGACGAGAGCCAAAAAATCGCGGAGTCGTACGGTGCGGTCTGCACGCCGGACTTCTTCGTATTCGACTCCGCCCGGAAACTGCGGTACCGCGGGAAGCTCGACGACTCGAAGGAACCGAAGGGCGTGAAGAAGCATGTGATACGCGAGGTCCTCGACGCGGTCCTCACCGGCAAGCAGCCGCCCACGACCTTTGTGCCGCCGATGGGCTGCTCGATCAAGTGGAAGTCGGATCACTGGCGCTGACGTCCGACCGCACGCCGCGCCGTCCGTCGCCGCTTCTTTGTCCTCGGGGCTCTCCCGCTGCCGGCGAGTGATCGGCGAAGCCCTCCGAGCCGCCATTCGAGGAAGGAGAACACGGCGGCCAGGTTCCCGCTCCGGCGGTACGCTCGGCGGACCCGAGCGGCTTCCGCAGGAACCGACTTGAGTTCCTCCACGAACTTCTT